>CBFHJC010000146.1:0-5018 GCA_965656045.1 Aequoribacter sp. | reverse complement strand
GTTTTGGTCATATTCACCACCGCGGCTTTGGTAATAGAGTAAATGCCCTGCATCGGTCCTGGCTGAATCGCGTTGATTGAGGCGGTATTCACAATCACGCCTTTGCCCTGATCGCGCATCATCTTGCCGGCTTCCACCGACATGAAAAAGTAACCGCGAATATTCACATCGACCGTTTTCTGAAAAGCGCCAAGGTCGGTGTCAAGAACATGGCCAAAGTAAGGATTGGTGGCGGCGTTGTTAATACAGATATCGAGACGGCCGTACTCGCTTTTGATTTGTGCCATCAGCTCAAAGATCTGGGCCATATCACCGATATTACAGGCGATTGCTTGAGCATCTCCACCGCTCGCGCGGATTTCCTCTGCCACACGCTCACAGTCATCAATTTTTCGACTAGAGACGATAACTCGAGCGCCATATTCGGCCAAACACTTAGCTGCTTCTTCGCCAATTCCGCGGCTGGCACCGCTAACGAGAGCCACCTGTTGACTCAAGTCAAACAACGATTGATACATGATCACCCCTTAATTAAAGCTTCGAACATCGGCAACGTAATACGCCCAATACATGTAGTAGAGCGATAACAACAGTAGCACAAACCAGGCAACCGAATAGCCAAAATACATTACCGCTAAACCACTAGTGAGCGGACCGAGCACCCTGCCCCACGAGGATGCAGAGCCAGTAGCACCCATCATCTTGCCACGATCTTGTACATCGACTCGTTTTGAAGCCAAAGCATTCAAGACTGGAAAACACACATTAGCACCCGTCATGGCAATAAAAAATGACAGTGGAATCCAGTATTCACTGTCTGCAAAAATAGCAATCGTTAAACCTAATGCGAGCGACACCAGAGCCCACCGCATCAACCGCAACTCGCCGAACCAGTCGATGAGCTTGCCTATCAAACCGCCCTGAATCATCGCCATGATAAATCCCTGAATACCCAGAACGATCCCGACTTGTTTGGGCGAATACGCCAGTCTCTCGGCCGTCCATATCGGCAACAGGTACGTCGTCGAACTCACAATGGCCGAATGCACCCCAAATTGAGTAACCAAATTGAGGGTCTTAGTGCGCCTCACAAACGCGATATTAGAGCCCCAAAATGCCACCCGCGGTGCTGCTTGCTCGAGAATTTGATCCTCTTTCGAGACGGTCTCTTGTAAAAATACGCCCGCCGCCAGACAAGCGATCAATGACATCGCCGCCGCGGTTAAGCAAGGCAAAAGAAAACTACCGCTATCGCCACTCAGCAATCCACCCAACAGTGGCCCAATAACCAATCCCAAGCCGAAAGCGGCGCCCAGTTTACCCATTGCACTCGCTCTGTGCTCGACCGAGGTTAAATCGGCCATCATTGCCGCAGCAACAGGGAGGTTTCCGGCCATTAGACCCGCAAATGCGCGCGCGAGATAAATCATCCACAGCGTAGAGGCAAAGGCGAGCCCAATGTAGGACGCCACCGCACCAATCAGGCAGATCATCAGCGTTTTCTTACGACCTATTCGATCTGATAAGCGCCCCCAAAAGGGCGCCATGATGCCGCTTGCAACCGCGTAGACCACGATAATGAGAGCAATATCAAATTGCGTCGCACCGAAAGCGGGCGACATGAAAGGCAGAATAGGGATAACAATACCAAATCCGATCAGATCCAGTAGAGCAACTAAAAAAAGGAGAGAAACCGGGCCCTTGCTGCCTTTAGCTATCACCACGCGTAAGACCCTGCCAACGTGATACCTGATCACTGTGCAGATCGAACAAGTCGAGACAGCGCCCCACCGACTGATCGACCATGGCATCTATCGAATCAAGCTGGGTATAAAACGCAGGTACTGGAGGTGCAATAACGGCGCCCATCTCTGAGAGTGCGGTCATCGTACGGAGGTGCCCAGTGTGCAAAGGCGTCTCGCGAACCATTAATACGAGTCGCCGGCGCTCTTTCAAAACCACATCCGCCGCTCTGGTTAATAGCGTTGATGTCACCCCAGTTGCAATCTCAGACATGGTGCGGATAGAGCAAGGGGCAATGAGCATACCATCGGTCACAAACGAGCCGCTGGCGATCGTGGCACCGACATCACCGACTGCATAAGTATGATCAGCCAATGCCTTGAGTTCGCTCAAACTCATCGATTGTTCCTGCGCCAGAGTCAATTGCGCCGACTTACTCATAACAAGATGGGTCTCGGCTTGAAGCGCCTTCAATAACTGCAGTGCTCGGATGCCATAAATAACACCCGAAGCACCGCTGATCCCAACAATGATGCGCTTTGGCACAATCGACTCCTACTTAAACGTACACCACTCTAGCACCTATCTTAGCGAATTTCACACGCGAGAGGTGGCGCTATTGGCTTTGCGTTTGCGCGGCTTAGGTGAATCGCTGACAGGACCGCTACTGGGTTTTTTCTTGGGTTTCGTGCCGGGCTTAAAGGGCTCACGCTTCTTGCCGCCCGCTTTACCTTTCGAATGTGACTTGGGGCGTTTATGACCCATTTTGCCACGGTCGTTGTCAGAGCTGAGTTTTTCATTCAGGCGAGCACCCGATACAGTAACCGCGGGTTGATTGGTATAGCCGAGCTCTGTCAGTAACACCGCCGCGATGTCCGCGACACCAACCTCTAGCTGGTCAGCCAACTGCTGAGCAAATTCTTTTGCAGTGCTTAGGCCTTTACGCGCCAAGCCAGCCGCGATTTGCTCACGAATCTTATCCACTTTTCTGTCTGCCACATCGGCCAGGGTTGGCAACGTCATAATCTCGATGGGTTGACCGGTCGTTCGCTCAATCATTTTCAGCAAACGCTGCTCGCGATTTGCGGCAAAGAGAATTGCCTGTCCACTGCGGCCAGCGCGACCCGTGCGGCCTATTCGGTGCACATACGCCTCTGGATCCTGAGGAATATCGTAGTTCACTACATGAGTAATACGATCGACATCTAGACCACGAGCCGCCACATCAGTAGCCACGACAATATCAACCCGACCACTCTTAAGCTGGCTAATCACTTGCTCACGTGCGCCTTGCGCCATATCACCATTGAGTGCTGCCGCAGAAAAACCACGCGCTTGCAGCTTGTCGGCAAGCTCCGTAGTCGCAATTTTGGTCCGCGCAAAAATAATGATGCCCTCAAAATCCTCCACTTCTAGAATTCGAGTGAGTGCATCAAGCTTATTGGTGCCAGAGATCATCCATACACGCTGGCGAATTGAGGTCGCGGTAACGGTCTTTTGTTTGACAGTAATATGCTGCGGGTCAATCAGATACTCGTTGGCGATACGGCGAATCGCCGAAGGCATAGTCGCTGAAAAGAGGGCTATCTGACGCTTCTCGGGCAGTCTCGACAACACCCACTCGACGTCATCGATAAATCCCATACGCAGCATCTCGTCTGCTTCATCCAGAACCAAGTGCGCCAACTTATCCAACTTTAGGCTGCCCTTGCGCATGTGATCCATGACGCGTCCCGGGGTCCCCACGATGACTTGCGCCCCTCGCTCCAACTGTCTGAGCTGGGTACGATAATCAGTGCCGCCATAAATTGGCGCCACCTGAAATCCCGGTAAAAACTTAGCGTAAGTCTGAAACGCTTCGGCGACCTGAATGGCTAACTCGCGTGTGGGTGCCAATACCAAACACTGCGTGTGTTTTTTCTGGCAATCGATCAATGACAAGATAGGTAGAGCAAATGCTGCCGTCTTGCCAGTACCTGTCTGGGCCTGGCCAATAACATCATGTCCTGCTAATAAAGGCGGTATCGTTTGCTGTTGAATTTCGGAAGGTACTTCGTAGCCAACTGCGCTGATGGCGCGCTCGAGAACAGAGGGCAGGTTTAACGAGGCAAAGGTCGCCTTTGCCGGTGAATCAGTCATGGGATTTCCTAAAAATAAGACGGGGGCTGCTAAGAGCCGGTGACGTATTGTACAGATCACCGGCACCCATAGAAAGCCCGACCCCGCCTTATGGTAGGATTACCCTAAAAAGACCCGTTAAAAAGCGCCTCTAAAACCGAGTTCGATGCCTCGGCCCGCTTCCGGTGCGATGTCTTTTAAGAACGACGTGCTGAAGCGAATCTCTTCATCGGTCACGTTATTGAGCGAGGCGAAGACGGTCCATTGCTGCCCTGCATCGACAGCCCACTCAGCCCCCAAATCCCAACGGGTATAACTCTCGGTCGCTTCTTCTGCGGTTGCCACGCGATCCTGCTCGAAGGCATGTGTCACGCGAGACCAAGCATAGACCCGATCACCGCGCCACTCAGCCTTTAAGAACAACCGATCTGCTGGCATACGAGGGACGTTGCCCAGACTGCCTGAGAATTCGCCGCGAATGAAATCAGCATTCACTTCTAACGCAAGGTCACCGTCTAAGACCTCTCCCAAACCCCAGTAAGAACTCAGCTCGGCACCATAAAAATCGGCGTCTTGTTGGTTGTAACGCAACACCGAGGTGCCATCTACCTCACCAACCTCCTGGTCAGCAACAAGCCCGATATAGTCTGAGAACGCGTTGTAATAGACTACCCCCTCGATGAAGTGAGTACCCCATGAGCGCGAGACCGATAGATCAAGATTATTCGATACCTCAGTGTCAAGTTCAGCTGATCCAATCTCGATAGCCTCGGTAGCGGCATGCACCACCCAAGTTTCTGGATCGGTTAGCCCATAATTAGAGTAGAGCTCTTCTATCGCCGGGGCACGCTCGGCACGCGATACGGCAGCGCTTAATTGCCATCCCGAGCTCAGAGGCTTAACCCACGCCGCTGAAGCACTAAAACTCGTAAAGGATTCTCCAGGCGCACCTGCACTCTGAGGATTTCGCTCATCGCGATCAAGTCGGACACCTAACTCGAGCATAGAATCAGCTAAGTGCAGATCCTCGAGCCAAAATAAACCCATCTGATCACTCTTCGTTACGGGAATAAATGCTTCCTCGCCGAGCGCCGAGAACTTAGAACCACCAACCTGTAAACCCACGACGCCGTGCCAAGCACCTACGTCTTGATGTA
>CBFHJC010000145.1:0-5036 GCA_965656045.1 Aequoribacter sp. | reverse complement strand
GTACGTCTGTGCTGAATCTGCCGAACTTGAAAGCGCGTGTAAGGTAATGATTAGCAAAGGTAAAAGCGCGCGTCTAAACATGGGTCTCTCGCAACTGATGATCGATGATAGTGGTCACTGTAAGATCGCCCGCTACATTGACGGTTGTTCTGGCCATATCCAGGATTCGATCTATTCCTGCCACAATGGCGACGGCCTCTAGTGGCAAGCCGATGCTGGCTAGCACTGTTGATAAAACGACCAACCCTCCCGACGGAATGGCTGCAGTACCAATACTCATTAAAACGACGGTAAAGCTTAACGTCAGGTAGTGCGCAATGGTTAATTCAACACCGAACCACTGCGCCACGAACAGAGCAACCACCAATTGGTAAAGTGCGGTGCCATCCATATTGATGGTGGCCCCAACGGGCAATACGAAGCGGCTCACCTGTGATTTGACGCCTAAATTTTGCTCGGCGCAACGCATACTTTCGGGCAGAGTGCCGGCAGCGGTTGTTGTTGAAAAGGCCATCAAAAGAGCCGGAAACACGCCCGCTAAGAACGAGGACAGACTGAGCTTGGCGCCAAGTCGCAACAAGATATGTAAGGTGAATATAACGTGCAACAGGCAGCCTAGGTACACCACAACAATCAGCTGAAGCAGTGGCTTAATCACATCGAGACCATACTGGGCTGTCGTGGTTGCCATTAAACTGAATACCCCGAGTGGCGCAAAAGCGATCACGATAGCGGTAAGTTCCTGAACGACTTTCATAGCTGAGCCCATAAAATCGCGGAATTGACGTCCAGCGTCGCCTGCACGATTTGCCGCCAGCCCCAATAATAAAGCAAAGACGATCAAACCAAGCACGTTTCCCTGCGCCATCGCATCGACAATGTTGGCAGGAATAATCTGGCTCAGATCGATACCCGCGTCAGCCACTTCGGGCGCGAGAGTTGAGGCCGAGATGCTCAGAGGTTGAACCTCGATGAAATACATCAAGCCGAATCCCAAGGGCACGATGGTCAAAGTGGTAAAGACATAACCGAGCACCGAATATGAACCGATTCTTCCGGCCGCACCGACGCTACTGATCGAGCCCACGGCATGCGTTATGGACACAAGCACTAGAGGCACAACGAGCATTTTTAGCGCCTGCAAGAACAGCTGACCAATAGGGGCCGCCACGACGGTGACGGCTGGGAACCAAAAACCAAAAATCACGCCGGCAATTAACGCCAGCAGAGTCATGAGCCAAAGTGGCACGCGGGGGGTCATAGCCGATAGTGGGGGACGTTGAATTCAGTTCGATAAGCGAATAAGGCCTGACTACCACCGGTGTGCAGAAAAACGATGTTTTGATCAGCGCTGAACTCACCGCGCCGAATGAGATCGATCAACCCCGCCATACCTTTAGCAGAGTAGACAGGATCGAGCAAAATACCCTCTGTTTTGGCGAGCAGGTCAATTGCCTCAAGGCTTGCCTCGGTTGATATGCCATAGCCCTGACCTACGTAGGCGCAATTGACTAAAACATCATCTGCGCTTACCAGATCGCCCAGGCCAAGATGGCTGGTGGTCGCATTGGCCAGCTTAAGGACATTGGCGTGTTGCACCTTATCGGGCGCACGAACACCAATACCTAATACCGGTATCCCGGTTCTTGCACCAACCATGCCTGCGACGAGGCCAGCCTGAGTACCGGCACTTCCGGTTGCATGCACCAAGCAGTCAATGCCCAAGCTTTGATCATTAGCTTGCTGAGCGAGCTCGAGTGCAGCGTTGACATAACCCAGTGCACCTGTCGCATTAGAGCCTCCGCCTGGGATCACAAAGCAGCGCTGCCCTTTTCGGTCTAGCTCGGCTGCCATAGCTTCCATGGCGGCATTCATATCCGTACCAGCGCTCACATAATGCAGAGATGCCCCTAAAATATGATCTAGCAACACATTGCCGTTGTAGTTGTAATCTTCTTGATCCGTTCCCACCCTGTCTTCTAACAGCAATTCACAACGCAGGCCGAGTTTGGCCGCGATGGCTACGGTTTGTCGTGCATGATTCGACTGGGTGGCACCTTGCGTAATAATGGTATCTGCACCTTCAGCGACCGCTTGGCCCATTAAAAACTCGAGCTTACGGGTTTTATTGCCACCACCGGCGAGGCCGGTGCAATCATCTCGTTTGATCCAGAGCTGCGGGCCACCTAGGGCTTCGGTGAGTCGTGGCATCGGCTCTAATGGTGTAGGTAGATGCGCAAAGTGGAGGCGAGGAAAACGAGATAGCTTCATGTGGCGTTCCAAGAAAGTGACAGTAAGCGAAGATGATAATCATACCGACGCAGATAGACCAATGCTTATTTGGCAGGGGGCGATACGCACCGAGCATAAAGTCCATACAGTTTAGTATCCATCACCGTAGAAATTGGCATTGGTCAAAAGAATCACCGGATGGCTACCATGAAACTGTCTTAATCTATCTCGGGATAATAACTATGAAAAAATCATTTCTAGCTTTGGCTGTTAGCACGCTCATCGGCAATCTGGCTTATGCAGAGGGGCTCCAATTAGAAGAGGTGGTGGTCACTGCCCAAAAACGAGCACAAAGTCTGCAGGATGTCCCCATCGCGATTAGCGCTTTCACATCGAGCGACTTAGACCGCATTAATACCGCGACCTTGGCGGATTTACAGTACGCCACGCCCAATCTCACCGTAAGCCCCAATGGGCGATCGAATTCGAGTATCGGAATTCGCGGCGTGTCTGATTTTTCTCGCAATCCCGGCTACGATAATCGGGTCGGTGTCTATGTGGATGGCTTATTCGTTGGCCGTTCTGCAGCGGCTAATCAAGCGACACTCGACTTAGAGCGTATCGAGGTGTTGCGTGGACCTCAGGGGACACTATTCGGCAAGAATACGGTGGCTGGGGCAATTTCACTGACCACCAAAGCGCCAACGGATGAAGTTTATGGCTTCGTCAAAGCCGAGATCGGGAACTACAGCCGGCAGTCGGTTACGGCGATGTTGAATACACCTTTAAGCGACAATCTGTTTGCTAAAGTCATGGTGAACGACACCCAGCGCGATGGTCATGTTAAGAATCTCTTTACGGGTGATGATTTGAATGGCTTGGATGATCAATCCATTCGGGTGCAATTGCGCTACCAAAACGAGACCACGAATGCCACTTTATCGGTTGATCGAGATGAGCGTAAAGCGCCTTTTCATGGCCGAGAAGTGTTGGTGAATTCGCCTGCCTATGCGCCCAACCCTTATGAAGTAAGATTCGATGAACCGCAGCGTCAGGACATAGAACTAGAGGGTTTCAGCCTAGTCGTGAACCATGAGCTCAACAACGGTATGACGTTCTCTTCATTAACAGGCTATCGAAAAACAGACTTCAAAAATAATGCTGAAGAGGACTATACCGATTCTCAGGTGATTACCAGTCCTTACAGTCGGGTAACGAGCGCTCTCGGCGAGGTCAGTGAGCATACATCTCAAGAGTTTCGATGGGTCTCCGCTGGCAGTGACACACTCGATTACACGATGGGTTTATATTATTTTGATCAAACCAATGAATCCGACAGCTCTGCCGCATTACTGGGCGGTGTGGTTGGTGTGTCGGTTCCGGCCAAGGTCGATGTGAACTCTTATGCCGCTTATCTGCACGGCAATGTGCAATTGTCTGAAAAATTGCAGTTCACAGGTGGCGTTCGTTATACCTACGAGAAAAAAGACGTTGTGTTCAATATCACCGACACTACTGGTATGTTCTTGAACGCGAGTTATACGGACGACTTCAGCACCGACGATATTTCGCCGAAACTCGGCCTCAACTATTTTGTGTCAGACGACACCATGCTTTACGCCAGCTATGGGCGCGGCTTTAAAAGTGGTGGCTGGAATGTCGATTTCGTGAGCACGCTAGAACAATTGGCATTTGGTGATGAGTCGGTCAACAGTGCGGAATTGGGCATCAAAACCACACTCTGGGACGGGCGTGCGCGGGTCAATGTGGCGTACTTCGATGCGCAATATGATGACTTTCAGGTGCGCCAATTTGTTGAGCTCTCAAATGGGGGTACCGTTGCCACTCTGACCAACGCTGGTGAAGTGAGCAGCTCTGGCGTCGAGGCCGATATCGAAGTGTTGTTGTCGGATTACCTCACCCTGTGGGCGACCTATGGTTACACGGACAGCGCTTTTGATTCGTTCAAAAATGGCGGCGGCGCAGGTATCGACTTCGATGGCAACAAGCTTGCTGATGCACCTGAAACTACCTATAGCATCGCCTTAGAAGCGCGTCTCCCGGTCGCGGGCGGCGAGGTGGTTGCGCAACTCGACTACAACTATCGTGACGACTTCTACACCAACCCGAATAATGCCGCGATTAATACTGTAGAGAGCTATGATTTGTCGAATGCCCGCGTCGGTTATGAGCCGAGCTCTGGGATTTGGTCGGTGCATGCTTGGGTCAAAAATCTGACGGATAATGACGATATTATCTATGCCAGTCGATCATTCCTCGGGCTTCCTCGTGGCACTTATATGGAGCCGCGAATGACAGGTTTGACCTTACGTTATAACTTCGGTCAGTAACTTGTCGACCTCTAACAAGAACCTTCAGCTGTCACAGGCGGCTGAAGATTCGATCAGTTCAGGGCCAAAGAAGTTGGCAGAATAGAACCGCTAGAACGGCTTAAACGGTTAAAACTGATCAGAGGGCGTTGAGATTTGAGCGAAGGGCTCGCTTGTGCCATCTGCGTTTAACTGCACCACTGTGTAGGGATCAAACCGGTCCCCGATCTCCATGCCGGGGCTTCCTACCGGCATGCCAGGTACCGATAGGCCGATCGCTCCGCTAGGCGGACTCTCTAAAAACTGCTTGATATGTTTTGCAGGAACGTGGCCTTCGAACACATAACGGTCGTCAATCACGCCGGTGTGACACGATTGGAATTGAGGCGCGATACCAAAAGCCTCTTTGAAACCGGCCAAGTTCTGTGGATGAACGCCCTCTGAGCTGATCTGATATTCCTCGAGATGCGCCAT
>CBFHJC010000144.1:0-5068 GCA_965656045.1 Aequoribacter sp. | reverse complement strand
GAGTTGAACGCGTGTCCATGGCCGCGGCAGAGCTGGCCTTGATGAGCTGAGCTAGATCGATAAGCTCTTGCTGCTGTGCTTGCGATAAGGCGCTAGACTCAGCCAAAAGACGCAGACTCTCGCGTCGGCTGATGGCGCGATCGTAGGCTTCGAAAGGCTCTAGATTCACTTGCACAGCGGTCATACGACCATCTTGACTGGCGAGTAACTCCGAATAAATAGGGCTCGTAGTGAGCTCTGTGAGCGCTAACCCACGATCAACCGCCGGATCCGATAGCGTCGGCAAACCCGTTCCACTGGTCACATCGCTTAACGACAGCGGCGGGCTCTCGAGCAAAGGCACATCGAGTACCGTCACAACCGACCGAACACCATCGAGCGCGCGCAGCTCATCTGCCAAGGCTGAAAGGGGTTCCAGCGATTCCGCACTGAGCAGATCGGAGCTGGGCTGCCAGGTAAGAAGCAGGAACTCTGCCGATCCAAAGCGATCACTGACATCTCTAAAATCAGCCAGAGAGGGATCACCCTGAAGTAAGAGTGAGTCTGCCGACGCATCGAGCGTTGTCTTTGGAATCTGGACCAGGGATGCGGCCACAACAAGTCCGATCAGCAGGAGTATTGCAGCGGGCTGATCGATGACCCAGCGACGATACTGTTGTTTAATCATTTTGCTCATCGCTTGACTCATACTGTTTCCTTAATGTGCTCACAAGGTGCTCGCGAAAGCCCTGAAAGGCGCCATTGCTCATACACACAATAATATCGTTTGGACCCAACTGATCGAGCAGCTTTGCCAGCAATAAATCCACCGAAGATGCCACCGAGTCGGCAGGAACAACGGTGCTTAAATCCCACTGCAACTCGGGTGAACTGAGCCACAGAGTTCGGTCGGCAACTTCTACCGCCTGCGCCAGTTGATGGGTATGCACCCCCATACGCATGGTATTAGAGCGCGGTTCAATCACAGCTAACAAGCGCCGCTCTGGATACTGTGATCGCAAACCCTCCAAGGTGGCTCGAATTGCCGTTGGATGATGGGCAAAATCGTCAATCACCAAAATATCACCGATCTGCGCAATAACCTCTTGTCGCCTCTTGGTATTCTGAAAGCTCGAAAGAGCAGACAACGCCTGCTGCGGGCTCACACCCACGTGATGCGCAGCGGCAGTAGCAGCCAAAATATTGCGTAAATTATAATCACCGCCTAATCCGGTATGACCCAACCAGCGTTGCTGCTGATAAGTTACATGGAAAGATCCGATCTCAGGTGCCTGCCACTGGCACGACCAATCGCCGCCGCCCTCGGATCCAAACGTGACTGAATTTGACCACATTCCGCGCTCTATAACGGCATCTGTTGCGGGATCTTGATGGGGGTGAATGAGCAACCCGTGGTTCGGCAAGACTCTTAGCAAGTGGTGAAACTGGGTTTGAATCTCGTAGAGTGAGGCAAAGATATCGGCGTGATCAAACTCAAGATTATTAATAATCAGAGTGCGCGGATGATAGTGTAGAAACTTAGACCGCTTATCGAAGAAGGCGGTGTCGTATTCGTCTGCTTCAATCACAAAAAAGGTGTCTCCACCGACGCGAGCTGAAACCCCGAAATTCGCGGTAACACCACCAATTAGGAAACCCGGCTCCAAACCCGCTTGCTCCAGCATCCACGCCAGCAAACTTGAGGTTGTGGTTTTGCCGTGCGTACCTGAGACAGCGAGGACCCAGCGATCTCTTAGTAAATTTTCACCCAGCCACTGCGGCCCAGAAATATAGGGGATGGTGCCGTTGAGGAGACGTTCAATCACCGGCATGCCGCGCGATAAGGCATTACCCACGATAACCAGATCGGGTGGCGTGTCCCACGGATCGTCATCATAGCCCTCGTGCAGCTCAATACCGGCCTCACGAAGCTGCGTGCTCATGGGCGGGTACACGTTGCGATCTGAACCAGACACTTGATATCCGAGCTCACGCGCAATGAGTGCGAGCCCTCCCATAAAAGTGCCACAAATACCCAAGATGTGAATATGCTGTGTCATTCAAATTCTCGAATCAGCCAGCGCTGAGTCTACCACGCTAAGCCGCGAGCCCGCTCGTCCGACCCAAGAAAAAATCGTGTCAGCCATCCACCCACCTCACATGCACAAACTGAGTTATGATAGCGCAGCTCAATTAAGGAACCAGTTTAATGCCACGTAATGCGTTTTATGCTCAATCCGGCGGGGTTACCGCAGTTATCAACGCTTCGGCATGCGGCGTCATAGAGACAGCTCGCTTGCATCCAGACCGCATCGGCACCGTTTACGCCGGTAAGAACGGCATCATTGGCGCACTCAAAGAAGAGCTCATTGATACCTCTAAAGAATCAGATGCCACGATTGCGGGTTTGAGACACACGCCCTCAGGGGCTTTCGGCTCCTGCCGCCATAAACTCAAAAGTCTTACCGAAAGTCGCGTTGAATATGAGCGCTTGATCGAGGTCTTCCGAGCCCACGACATCGGCTACTTCTTCTATAACGGTGGTGGAGACTCCGCAGATACCTGTCTGAAAATTTCAGAGCTCGGGCAAACGATGGGATACCCTATCACGGCCATACACATCCCCAAAACAGTCGATAACGACCTGCCGCTGACCGATAATTCACCGGGGTTTGGATCGGTGGCAAAGTACATCGCCATCTCAACCATGGAAGCAGCACTCGATGTCGCGTCTATGTGTGCCACCTCAACCCAGATTTTTATTCTCGAAACTATGGGTCGGCATGCAGGATGGATTGCTGCAGCAGCGGGTCTCGCCGGCCAAACAGAGGCCGATGCCCCCCATATCATCCTATTTCCAGAAGTTGCGTTTGATGCAGCCGCGTTTTTGGCCAAAGTGAAGCAATGCGTCGAGGATTACGGTTATTGCGTCATCGTGGCCTCAGAGGGAACTCGAACTGCAGATGGCCAATTTCTGACCCAATCATCGGTGAAAGACGTTTTTGGTCACACCCAACTCGGCGGACTAGCACCTTTACTCGCAAACCTGATTGCTGAACAGCTCGGCTATAAATATCACTGGGCAGTAGCCGATTACCTGCAGCGAGCTGCTCGTCACATTGCGTCCGGTGTTGATCTAGAACAAGCCTACGCCGTTGGGCGAGCTGCAGTTGAAATGGCACTGAGCGGGCAACATGCGGTGATGCCCGCCATCATCCGAAGCGCCACTCACCCTTATCAGTGGCATATTGCTGCCGCGCCTCTTGAGGAGGTGGCCAACGTAGAAAAGATGATGCCGCTGGAGTTTATCCGAGCCGACGGATTTGGGATTACGCCGGCCGCTCGTGAGTACTTAGAACCCCTGATTGCGGGCGAAGGTTATCCCCCTTATTCCAACGGACTGCCCATCTACACTCGAATACGGGGCGAACTCGCTACGAAAAAACTTAACACGCCTTTTTCACTCTGATGAGCCCGCGCTAAGCAGTGTCAAACGTTTCTATCTTTGCTACACTTCGCGCGCGCAACCACCGGCATAACCCTTAAAGAGGACCCCTTACCGATGAGCCTGAGCCTAATACCTGCTGGAAAGAACGTTCCTGACGAAATCAACGTGATTATCGAGATACCCGCCCACAGCGATCCCGTGAAATACGAAGTCGATCACGACAGCGGTGCCATCATGGTTGATCGATTCATGTCAGCGGCAATGTTCTACCCCTGTAACTACGGTTACATTCCTAACACACTAGCAGACGACGGCGATCCTCTCGATGTACTGGTTCATACGCCGCACAATGTCGTGCCTGGAAGCGTCATTCGCTGCCGTCCTATTGGCATTCTGCAGATGAGCGACGAGGCCGGGGAAGATGCCAAGCTACTTGCAGTGCCAGTGACCAAACTCACCCCTATTTACAAAGATGTTGCCGAGATCGAAGACCTTCCTCCGCTTCTGATCCAGCAGATCAAGCACTTTTTTGAGCACTATAAAGATCTAGAAGAAGGCAAATGGGTGAAGGTGGAAGGCTGGGGTTCGGCCGCGGATGCGCGTGAAGCCATTATCGCTGCCGTTGCAAATTTCGAAGCCGATTCAAGCCACTAATCTTTTCGGTCACGACCTCCCCGAGCGGTAGCGCTCGGGACACCACCCCTTAGGCAGCGTCACAAAGCGCTCAAAAATCATATCAATATGACTGCGAATACAGTCTAACCCCTGCAACACAAGCCCGCGTTCATCGATCTCTCGTATCCATAACTTCGACGTTAACTGTCCCTCATAACCCGTCGCAAGCGGCGCATAGCTGAGGTGCCATGGCTCTGGTGAGACGCCACCCCTGTCAAGCTCATAGGGTCGAAAGAAACCGCAGCTTTGATCCCGCGCCATGCGCTCATCCAGCCAGCGATGCAAGTCAGAAAATCGACCGCGCGCTTCTGTCACCGTCAAAGCAATGCCCTCTTCGGTACCCATCGCCGCGGCATCGTAAACATCTAAATCAGTACCCCAGTGGTGACGCGATGTTCCGGGCAAAGCCGAAAATCTTAAGATCGCACAGAGCCACTGAATATCTGACTGGTCGGCCCGAAACAAAGTCTCGTCTGCGTCGTTGAGCACAGCTCTGTGACCCAACCATTTTTGGTCCCAGATAACTTGTTGACGCTCAAACGAGCGAAAGCCACTGGCGACTCTCAGATCAATACCCGATTGAGCAGCGTCAGAGGCCAGCTGGGCAAGTGCCTCGGTCGTCTCTTTACTGAGTCCAGCTGAGGCCGAGGCTAAAATATGGCTCTGTGTGACCCCGAGTAAAACCTCCCGATCAATGCTAGCTGGGCTAATGTCCAAAAATAAATCCTCAATCGTCATAATTTTATGCTTAGATACTAGCCGATTCGCAATTTATCTGGTAGTTTCACCGCCCGCTCAACAGCGGCACGGAAACCTCGGATCTTATGCGGTGTTTCGAGCTAGCTTTTAACTAACGAAGTGGATTCTGCACATGACCCAAACCAAAGATGGTCACTCTAAGAATTTTACGCCCTACATCCCAAAGAAGGGCGAAGAGTACATGAATGAAGCGCAGCGCGCGCATTT
>CBFHJC010000143.1:0-5130 GCA_965656045.1 Aequoribacter sp. | reverse complement strand
CTGACCAATAGCACGGTTCCGGGGAAGTTCATGATCTGCTCTTCGAGCAACTCCAGTGTTTCCATGTCAAGATCATTAGTCGGTTCATCAAGCACCAAGACATTGGCAGGCTGAGTGAAGAGTCGCGCAAGTACGGCACGATTTTTCTCGCCGCCCGAGAGAGCCCCAATGGGTGTTTGAGCGCGATCTTTAGCAAACAAAAATTCAGACAGGTAAGAATAAGCGTGACGTTTATGTCCGTTTATTTCAACAAACGACTGACCGCCACAAACCGCATCCATCAGGCTCATAGTGGGATCGAGTTCAGAGCGCAGCTGGTCCGAATAGGCTATATCGAGCTTAGTGCCCAATATCACTTGCCCCGTTTTAGGTGGAAGGTGTCCGAGCAGAGTGTTTAAGAGGGTTGTTTTGCCGGCGCCATTAGGGCCAACAATACCAATGCGATCGCCACGCTGAACGATGAGATTCACCTCTTTCAGGATCGTCTTATCGCCAAATGCCACCGAGACGTTCTCGAGTTCAAGCACGCGTTTGCCAGAGGACTGAGATTCACCGATTGTGAAGCGAGCCTTACCCGTGACTTCGCGACGAGCGGCACGTTCTTTACGCAGCGCTTCCAAAGCCCGCACTCGCCCTTCGTTCCGGGTTCTGCGTGCTTTGATGCCTTGCCGAATCCAAACCTCTTCTTGTGCGAGCTTTTTATCGAACTCCGCATTGGTTTTTTCTTCAGAGGCCTCGAGTTGCTCTTTAAACGATAGGAAGCCCCGATAGTCCCCTTTCCAGAGGTTGAGGTGTCCTCGATCTAGCTCGGCAATGGTATCGGCAATTTGCTGCAGAAAGCGACGGTCGTGCGTGACAAGAATAATGGCGCCACGGAACTCACGTAGTTGCTCTTCCAGAAATTCGATGGTGGGGATGTCCAGATGGTTTGTTGGTTCATCTAAAAACAGAATGTCGGGCTCAGAAACCAGAGCTCTAGCGAGTGCTACGCGTCGACGCCAGCCGCCTGACAGGTCTGCTAGCATAATGTCGCCATCGATATTTAAGCGAGTCAAGATGGCCTCGACTTTCTGCTGCAATCGCCAGCCATCCGCAGCTTCTATGGTTTCCTGTAACCGCTGCAATTCATTCATATCCTCGGCAGTCGCCGTCATGGACAGGGCGTGATATTGAGCAAGTGAGGGCCCGACTTCGCCAAGACCGGCCGCCACGACCTCGAAACAAGTGCTGTTGATTCCCTCAGGTAAATCTTGTTCTAGCATCCCTAGCTTAATGGCTGGGCGAACCCAACGTTCGCCGCTATCGGGCTGAATCAGGCCGGCGAGAAGCTTCATCAGGGTCGATTTGCCGGCGCCGTTGCGCCCTAACAATCCAATTCGCTGACCTTTATGGAGGGTAAGATTTAGGTGGTCAAAAATCTGATGGGTACCGAATTGTAAATTGATGTTGGTCAGCGTTAATAAGGGCATAAGTCAGCACGGATGGAATGGACGCCGTAGTCTACGCCCCTAGGGCGCCTTTTTCGAGGTGCTTTTTACTTCGGAAGGCTCCATTGGAACAAACTTTCCGCTACTATTGCACCCCGATGAGTGAGAGGAATTGCTGTGATTGTAAACAACAATGAGCGCCTAATAGCGAATTGGCTCACGGTCTGTTGCGCCGTGATTTTTGGAATGATTATTCTGGGCGGGGTGACACGTCTGACTCACTCGGGCTTGTCAATGGTGGAATGGCGTCCGCTCCTTGGCATCATACCGCCCCTTACTGAGGCTGAGTGGATGCGAGTATTCACCATCTATAAAGCCTCACCTGAATATCAACTGATTAACTTTGGGATGGATTTGGCTGGGTTTAAGTCGATATTCTTGTTTGAGTATTTGCACCGCGTTTTGGGTCGCCTTATCGGTATTCTGTATTTCGTACCTCTTGTTATTTTTTGGATGCGTGGGCAGATACCCAGTGATGTGAAAGGTCGACTGGTGGTGTTCTTGATCCTAGGCGGCTGTCAGGGCCTATTGGGCTGGTTTATGGTGAAAAGTGGACTGGTCGATGACCCGCGGGTCAGTCAGTATCGACTTGCTTCGCACCTTGGGTTGGCGATCTTCCTGTATTCTTGCTTGGTCTGGCTGGCGTTCGAGTTGCATGCGAGGGCCCGCGGTGTGCAGAAGTCTGCGACTGCGATTTTGGCGCCTTGGCCACTCGCGCTGATTGGCTTGGTGTTTATCATGTGTCTGAGTGGCGCCTTGGTGGCAGGAACCCGAGCAGGGTTTGCTTACAGTACCTGGCCTTTGATGGGTAATTCTTTCATTCCTGACGGTTTGTATTCTATGACGCCGTGGTGGAAATCCATGTTTGAGGACATTACCACCGTCCAGTTTAATCATCGAATGTTCGCGTATGTCTTGATCGTCCTGATTGGGTATTGGTGTGTTGATCTCTGGGGCAAGGGATTGCGATTGGCATCAGCCTGTGTGGCAGCGGCCTTAACCGTCCAAGTTCTGCTTGGGATATCAGCGTTGTTACTACATGTGCCGGTGGCTATCGGGGCTGCACACCAGGGCGGGTCAGCGGTGCTGCTCACAGCCCTGATTTTCGCTGAACGCTCATTGGCGTGGTCGCGTCAGACGGTGACGGTGAATCGTACTGCCAGTGTGATGCCTGCTCAGCTAGGGCCTGCGTAGCGCTTCCTGCAAAGGCCATGCTTCCTGAAGACCGGGTTACTGGCCGTATTTTGCGATGAAGTTCAGCACAAGCACCAGCACACTAGGGATTAAAATCTAGGGGCGCCCAAACAGCCTGCCCAGAGCCTTTGTTATCTATTTCGGTATCACTGGCTGATGGCGTTGGTGCAATGATGTTGGTGACGGCCGGCCCAGTAAAACCCATCACACCAGCGCGGACTAAAGTTTTCCATTCATCGACGGTTTCGACCCCTTGAGCAAAAACTTTCAGATTAATGCTGGTCAGCACCTCGATCATATTAGCGATCATTTTCTGATTGGCGGGGTTGTTATGAATGTTCTCGACGAACTCGCCATCGATTTTGACGTAGTGTAGGCCGACGTTGTTGAGTTTACCCATCTCAGCCATATGGTGTCCGGCGTGCTCTAATCCGAGCCTCACATGGGTATCTGCGAGTGTCTTGCTCAGCTTCTTCAATGAGCTCAGATGTCGGAAAACATTGGTCTCGGTAAATTCGATCCACAGTTTTGGTGTCAACCCTGGGTTCTGGTGAAGTTTTTCAATGAGCCACCTCGAGAACTTGGGATCATTTAAGGCAGAGAACGATAGATTGACGGCAACGTTTCGCTGAGTCGCTTCTATTTTATCGAGTGCCAGTTTGATCACGGCCTTATCAAGCTGAGCGTGCAAGCCGAGTGCGCTGACCCATGGCAAGAACTCGGTAGCCATGTAGTCTTTTTTGTTGATCGCAATTCGAACGGGCGCCTCGATATGGACAAACTCTCCCTCTGCATCCACTAATGGGTAGTCACCCAAGAAGAACAACTCTTCTTTCAGCGCCTGCTGCAACTTTAGGTTCCAGTCCTGCAGTATTTGGCTGGCAGAGAGTGCCACGGTGTTATCGGTCGAGGTCACCGATATTCTGGCTAATCCCTGCGATTCATTTTCCGCTAGGCGAGTGTCAAGGCTGGTAAGAAGAGAGGCGAGCGAGACCTCGGAATTCACGATATACGCAGAGCCCGGCATGCTCACGATCTTATCCAACCCTTGTTGCGCCGCGACATTCGTCATGGTCTCGTGTATTTGTTTGGCGGTGTATTCGACGTCATCGGTTTCCGGACAGAGCACCGCAAAGTCAGAGCCGTTCAGACGACCTGCGCTCCAGCCGCCCATTCTCAAGGTCAAACGGCGCTAATCCCAATTCTCGGATCAGGTTGTCGATCACGATGGGCCCTTGTGTTCGATTCAGAGTGGCGAGATCCATGTCTCGAATCAAGGCAAGAACGCTATTCTGATCGCCTGTGTGGCGCGCCACTTGATCTTCGAGGGTTTCAAGGAAGGGTTCTCGATTCATCAGCCCCGTCACTTTGTCTGTCTGACTTTCACGGCTCCACTTCTCGAGTTTACGGGCATCTTGCTTGAGGAGGGTGTCCACTTTTTGTGCCAGAGTATTGAGTGCTTCAGAGAGTGGTTGATACTCGGCGATGGGTGATATGGGCCGCGGTTCGAACTGACAATTGGCAATGGCTTCGGCATGTTGAATTACATGGCGAAGTCCGCGGTGCTGTAATTTAAGCAGCGCCATGCCCCCTAAGCCGATTAAAACGGTGGCCGCGGCACACAATAGAAATAGTCGCTCAATGGTTCGCGCGAGTATGCTTTGAGCAATGGCAGTATCTGCCTCGACGATAATCCGATTCAGCGGAGACCAGCCTTGCAGCACCACAGCATTACCTGGCGTAATCGACAATGCCAGCATGCTAAAACTCAGTCCGGTCGGTGTGGTCTGATCAGATCGCACTCGCTGATAGAGCATTTGTCCATCTGGATTTTCAAGCCGAATGAACCGGTAGCGGCCTGCGTCGAACTGCGCGTTGATGATCTGTTGGGCGCTTGTCAGACTGGCATCATTAGAACCAATTGCAGTAGCGAGTGCCTGGGCATAGTCGTTGTTGTGCACCGACAGTTGTTGCTCAAGATAGGTTTTCATTTGCCAAGTACTCACCCCCGCGATCGCAACAAACAGTGGCAATACGGTAGCAATGGCAATAAGCCATATTCGAAAATTGAGAGATGAGGTGAGCATTGTTAAAAATCCCTTATTGTGGGCAAGCCAGCCGCGTGTAGCTTTGCTAAGTAACGCTGCACTGGCGAGGGTGAGTAGTAGGGGTCATTCCGCAGATGCGCCGGATACGAATGATCGGATAACCTGAGCGCTGCTAGTGGTGTTAAGTCAGACCTTCTGGAGACATCTAGGACTCTGGGTTCGAGCGAATCTAGAATGAGAGGTCGATTTGGTGAGCTGCACGCGCACAACAACACAGTGTGTTGGCGGCGATCTCGAATCGATGAGGTCGAGCCGTCTGCCAAGGTGTAGATCAAAAAGAGTTGGTCACTGGGCACCTCAAGTAGTACCAGGCTTACAAGTTTTGCGAGGGCAAAGTCTTG
>CBFHJC010000142.1:0-5139 GCA_965656045.1 Aequoribacter sp. | reverse complement strand
CGATCGTACGCGCTTGGAACACCCACATGGGCGAGTACTATGCGCCTAAGAACTTCAACTTCTGGTACTTCTTCGGCGTTCTATCGTTAGTCGTATTGGTCAATCAGTTGCTTACCGGTATCTGGCTGACCATGAGTTACACGCCCAGCGCTGAAAATGCTTTCGCCTCGGTTGAGTACATCATGCGAGATGTAGAGTACGGTTGGTTGATTCGATACATGCATTCGACGGGTGCATCAGCATTCTTTGTGGTCATTTACTTACACATGTTCAGAGCCATTTTGTACGGCTCGTATCAAAAGCCCAGAGAGTTGATCTGGATCTTTGGTATGTTAATTTTCGTGGTACTGATGGCCGAGGCCTTTGTAGGCTATGTATTGCCATGGGGCCAAATGTCGTATTGGGGTGCACAGGTGATTATTTCGCTGTTCGGTGCAATTCCCGTGGTGGGCGAGGATCTGGTCACCTGGATTCGAGGCGATTACTTGATTTCAGGGATCACCCTGAACCGCTTCTTTGCGCTTCATGTTGTCGCCTTACCCATCGTGCTCTTGGCGCTGGTTGTCCTGCACTTGTTAGCCTTGCATGAAGTCGGCTCAAACAACCCCGATGGTGTCGACATCAAAAAGCACAAAGACGAAAACGGCGTGCCACTCGACGGTATCCGTTTCCATCCTTACTATTCAGTCCATGACCTGCAGGCGATAGCGGTCTTTCTGTTCATCTTCTGTGGCGTCATTTTCTTTATGCCTGAGATGGGCGGATTTTTCCTTGAGTTCGCTAATTTTGAAGAGGCGAATGCACTGAAGACCCCTGACCACATAGCGCCGGTTTGGTATTTCACGCCTTTCTATTCGGTGCTGCGGGCTGTGCCCGATAAATTCTGGGGTTTTGTCGCCTTCGCAGCGTCCGTCGCAATCCCATTTCTACTGCCGTGGCTCGATCGCTCGCCGGTCAGGAGCTGGCGGTATAAGGGCAATATTACCAAAGTGATGCTTGCTTTGTTTGTCGCCTCATTCGTAATTCTGGGTGTTCTCGGTGTCAAGGCGCCAACGCCTGAGCGAACCCTGTTGGCGCAAATTTGTTCTGTGATCTACTTTGCCTTCTTCTTGTTAATGCCGATTTGGTCCGCTATGGATAAGACCAAGCCTGTGCCCGAACGGGTCACGATGGATGGCGGCATTGGGACGATGGGGGTTCTGGGAGCGGGCAGTATCATTGCTTTGTTGATCTTCCTGCCATTAAAAGCGGTTGGCGCTGAATCGGCATACGCGTGTGGCAGTATTCCATGCGATGAGATCAAAACGGATCATTCGAACAAAGCGTCATTGCAAAGTGGTGCGAAGTTGTACATGAATTACTGTCATGCTTGTCACACGATGCAGTACTCTCGCTACAATCGAGTAGCAGAGGACTTGGGAATTCCCGAAGATCTCTTCGCTGCGAATCTGAAATTTGATCCCGACGTCAAGATGGGCTCTCTGATGTACAATGCCATGGACAAAGATCTTGCGAAGCAGTGGTTCGGTGCCACACCTCCCGATCTCACCATGATTTCCAGAGCTCGTCAGCCCGAGTGGCTTTACACCTATTTAAGAACATTCTACGAGGATCCAACACGACCCTATGGCGTCAATAATAAGGTCTTCAAAGATGTTGGTATGCCCCATGTGTTGGCAGATTTGCAGGGTATACAAGCCTGCGCGATGGGTCCGAGTACAGCGGCGAATGGTGGCGTAAAAAGAGATCCTTTAACAGGCGAGGATATCTATGACGTGCCGTGTGGCCGGCTAGAAGTCAAGCAGGCAGGCCTGATGACTCCCGCCGAGTTTGATGTGGCGATGTATGATTTGGTGAATTTCTTATCGTATACTGCCGAGCCGATGGCGGAAGATAGAAAGCGCATTGGTATCTTTACACTGCTGTTTATTTCGCTTTTCTTTGTGCTAGCGTGGCTGTTAAATCGCGAGTACTGGAAAGACGTCCACTAAGCAGTCTGCTGCCGGCACGCTGTGCCGGCTTTATGTTTTTACTGAGGTAATTTGATGGGTATCGTGACTAAACGATCTTCGATGACTTTCTTTTCTGACAACACATGTCATTACAGTCACCGCGTTAGAATTGTATTGGCTGAGAAGGGTGTAACAGTGGATTTGATCGAGGTCGAGCCCGATCATTTGCCGGCTGAGCTCGCTGATCTGAACCCCTATAATTCGCTACCCACCTTAGTCGACCGTGATTTGGTGTTGTATGAATCGAAAGTGATGATGGAATATCTCGATGAGCGTTTTCCGCATCCGCCTCTGTTGCCTGTTTACCCCGTAGCGCGCGCTGAAAGCCGTCTATACATGCACCGAATTGAGCTGGATTGGTGTGGCCTGGTGCGAACCATCGAGACTGGCTCTGAGCCTGCGAAGACCGAAGCGGCCAAAGCGCTTGCGGAGAGCTTTACCGGTATAGCACCGATCTTCGCCGAAAAACCGTTTTTCATGAGCGACGAGTTCACTTTGGTGGATTGCTGTTTGGCCCCCATTCTGTGGCGCCTGCCTTCATATGGTATCGACTTAAAATTGACCAAGCAGACAAAGCCGCTGTTTACCTATATGGAAACATTGTTTGACCGCGAGTCATTCCAAGAGTCCTTATCGCCTCAAGAAAGAGAGATGCGCTAAAGGTATGAGTCGACACACGATGACCTCGAGCAAGCCCTATTTTGTCAGGGGCTTGTACGCTTGGATAGTCGACAACAATTGCACGCCCTATTTGCTGGTCGATGCCTCACTGAACGGCGTGATAGTGCCGACAGAGTTCGTGAAAGACGGACAGATCGTATTGAATATCGCGCCTGGCGCAGTAGTGGATTTTCACTTGTCAGATGACGCTATTCATTTCAACGCTCGATTCTCGGGAAAACCGATTGATGTTTGGGTGCCCATGCCTGCAGTGTTGGGTATTTACGCGAAAGAGAATGGCCAGGGCATGATGTTTGAGCCATCGCCTCCGGGACCGGATCCCGATCCTAACGCAACAACTGGCAGTGGGGTTCCAAAGAAGCCCACCCTCACCGTGGTGAAGTAGCGGCGCGGTAAGGCTGCCGCTACCGACTCAAAGCTCGTTTTAGTCAAGCCACTCGAATAGGCTTACGACGCGCTGGACACCGCCGACATCAGATACAGCGGTAATCACGCGCTCACCCTCTACGCGGTAAGCGATGCCCATAAGAAATACGACACCGTTCTCGACCACGACGTGCACTCGACTGCTCTGAATATCTTCACGAGCGAGCAAGCGAGCCTTGATCTCTGCGCTGAGCAATCTATCACTGGTTCTGGTCAGCAGTGAGGTGGGTGAGGCTAGCTCGAGCTCATTGTAGATCCTACGTACCTTGGGGATCTTCGAAACCACCTGTGACGCGGTATCCTTAAGTTCACCGCTACTCACCTGCCCAGTGATTAAGACAAAGCCGTTGTAGGCGTCGACATCAATGCGCGCCTCTTTGAAGCCTTCGTCGGAAGCGTGAATGTTCACGATGGCTTTGTTCTCGATGGACGTGTCTTCGATCGATTGACCCATGGAGCGTTTCGTAGGATCTTCTTTAATTGGCTCGGCACCCATTTTCGCAAGCATACTGCCGCAGCCTGATGTCAAAACTAAGCCAAGTAAAATCATGGTCATAAACGTGCGCTTCACGAATCAGCTCCTGTGGTGTTGAAAAATAGTGCTTGGTCGACGAGTTCGAGCAGTCGATGTATACACATGATTTCTAGCTCGTACACAATGCTCGCTCGCTCGCTGCTAATGATAATACTAACATCTGTGGGTATCAGTAGACTCAATAAATCGGTGAGCCGTGCGCTCGCGAGTATGATGACGCTAAGTTCTTGCTCATGAGCCGCCTGAACCGCTTTTAAAATGGCGGGATGGTTGATGTCATGGGCTAAACATACCAGCGTGTCTTCACGGCGTCCCAGGGCTTTTATTTGGCGGCTGAAGTAATCTGCTGCAGCGCCTCCAGCCACCAGACTAGATGTCGTGCTTACGCCTTGAGCTAAGTTGATGGCCGGCAGGGCCGGGCGCTCGAGTTCGAAGCGGTTAATAAAGTAACTGGTGAAAAGTTCCGCAGTGGCAGCATCAGCGCCAAGGCCGCAGATGAGCACTTTGCCATCAGAGAGTAGCGATTGTGAGAGGAGATTGGCGGCTTGATCGATCTCTGGTGCCAAGGTGTCTACATGCTCAGCAATGGCCTGAATTGAATCAGAAAACCGGTTAGCGATAAAGTCATAGCGTGTCATGAGGTTATTGTCACTCGGTTTCAGGTTACGGTAAAGGCGCTTTTTATCCAGCATGGTGGCTCGGTCTCGCTGCTGAAGGCGACCACGTCGAATCGACAGTGACAGTGTCGGTATTCTGGATGAGTTGCGAGAAAATGCAGCGCAGTATTGGCAAGCTTACGTTGTTTCTTCTGGTCGACAGAGTGCTGGGCAGTGATAAATCGGCCGGTTGAACGCATTCTGACCTCGACCCACACGAGCAGTTGCTTATCAAGCATGATGAGATCAATTTCCCCGTAGCGGCAGCGGTAATTCGAGTGAATCAGCACAAGGCCTTGGTCGAGTAAAAAGTCACGAGCGATTTGCTCGCAGTAGGCACCAGTATCGATCATCCCAGTATCCGAAACTGACCATGTTAGCGCTGCCGCTCCAGACGTTGGCGATTATATTGATGCAAAGTCCAACGATGTTGAACAATTCCCATCTCATCGATCCACTGAATCGCAATGCTACCCCGGGTCATGCTTCTCAAGGGACCATCACCGCGGCCGGTATGTTGCGCGAAGTGATGTGCGTCTTGTCCGAGTGCGGTGAGTCGAGCCAGAGGTGCCGACAGAGCCTGTTCCGTGGGAATTGGGTTAAAGTTCTCGATATCGAGGGTGTAGAGTCCGTCAAGGTCGCTGTGGTTGAGTTCGGTAGGCAATTGGTTAATGACGGATAGCGAATACGCAGGAATATCGTTAGCGAAGTGAAAGGCCAGTAAAGGCTTAATCGAGCGAGCCTCTTCTGGATTACTGGCGAGTAAGATGATGGCATCAATGTCTTGTCTGCGCCGATTTTGAAGATAAGTGGAAAGCCCCGCGGCGCG
>CBFHJC010000141.1:0-5233 GCA_965656045.1 Aequoribacter sp. | reverse complement strand
AGCATGCTGTCCGTACCCTCGCCTTCACCCTGATCCTCTTCTGCGCCTCTTGGCTCATCGGAACCTTGATCACCTTCATCAATCTTCGAGATGCCATGGGTGATGTAGTTAACAACGTCGAGCCGAGAGATATTCTGCGTTTTCAGGTAGTACACGGCTTGGCTTTCTTGCTCACTAAACAGTGCAACTAACACGTTGGCGCCGGTCACTTCTTGCTTGCCACTACTTTGGACATGAAATACGGCGCGTTGGATAACACGCTGAAAGCCGAGTGTGGGATGGGTGTCGGCTTCGGTCTGCTTGTCTGAATCTATGAGTGGCGTCGTAGAGTCAATGAATTCGATGAGATCGGCCTGCATGACTTCGATATCGGCACCGCAGTGTCGCAGCACCGTTAATGCATCAGCGTTATACGTGAGAGCCAATAGCAGGTGCTCGACTGTGAGGTACTCGTGGTGTTTGCCCCGCGCGGCGCGGAACGCCTCGTTCAGTGTTAACTCCAATGCCTTACTTAACATACGGGTCTCCAGTTATCACTCATCATCACTCATGGGCTCAATTTCGCACAACAGAGGGTGTCCGCTTTCTCGAGCAAAGCGATTCACCTGCTCAGCTTTAGTCTCTGCGATATCTTTTGGGTAGATGCCACAGACACCCTTGCCAAGCGTATGCACGGCAAGCATCACCTGTGTTGCTTGTTCTCTCGTCATTGAAAAAAACTGTTCTAGCACTAACACGACGAACTCCATCGGTGTGTAGTCATCGTTCATCAAAACAACTTTATATAGCGGTGGTTTCTTGAGTTTGGGCTCGCTCGGCGCAATCGCCAGGCCCGTGTCTCCATCGCCTTGTTCGGAATTTTGAGCCTGCGCCCGAAGTCGGTTAAGAAAGGTTGTATAGCTCATAGCCACCATTATAAGAGAAGTTTAATAAAGTCACAGATACAGTCTATCTTAGGGCAATAAAAAGAAATACAAGTGTCTGAAGCGTGGCAAAAAAAAAGCCCGCTGACCCTTATCGTTGGAAACCAATCAGGGGAAGCGAGCTTTTAGCGCAGCGCGGGATTACATCTTCGCGATGATTTGATCCCCGAACTCAGAACAGCTCAACAGTGTGGCTCCGTCCATAAGGCGCTCGAAGTCATAGGTCACTGTCTTAGCCTGAATCGCGCCGTTCATACCGTCGATAATCAGATCAGCTGCCTCGTTCCAACCCATGTGTCGTAGCATCATCTCAGCTGATAGAATCAGGGAGCCAGGATTCACTTTATCTTGGCCCGCGTATTTTGGCGCAGTGCCGTGTGTGGCCTCGAACAACGCTACTGTGTCACTCAAGTTTGCACCCGGTGCAATACCAATGCCACCGACCTGCGCAGCCAAAGCATCCGATAAGTAATCGCCATTCAAATTGAGCGTTGCAACCACGCTATAGTCGTTGGGGCGCGTCAGAATCTGCTGAAGCATCGCGTCTGCGATAACATCTTTAATAACAATCTCTTTGCCGGTATTTGGGTTTTTAACTGACACCCACGGGCCACCATCAAGCAGCTGACCACCGAACTCGCTCTGAGCCAAGGCATAACCCCAATCCCTAAAAGCGCCTTCGGTAAATTTCATGATGTTCCCTTTGTGCACGAGAGTGACAGAGGGTAGATCTTGGTCGATAGCGTATTGAATCGCCTTGCGAACAAGGCGTTCAGTTCCCTCTTTGGAGACCGGCTTGATACCGATGCCCACGTTTTGAGGGAAGCGTATTTTTGTGACGCCCATCTCTTTAAGCAAAAACTCAACCACTTTATCGGCTTCGGGGGTACCCGCTTGGTATTCGACTCCCGCGTAGATATCTTCGGAGTTCTCGCGAAAAATAACCATGTTACAGGCGCCTGGATCTTTTACCGGAGAGGGCACGCCCTCGAACCAACGTACCGGTCTCAGGCAGGTATACAGGTCTAGCTCTTGTCTCAATGCGACATTTAAAGACCGAAAGCCACCACCCACCGGTGTCGTAAGTGGACCTTTGATTGCAACTGAGTACGCTTTAATCGCATCCAGAGTCTCTTCTGGGAACCAATCACCATCATACAATTCGGCGGCTTTTTCGCCCGTGTAGATTTCCATCCAAGAGATTTTTTTAGCGCCTTGGTACGCTTTTTCTACCGCCGCATCAACGACTTTAATCATTACGGGGCTAATATCAACACCAATTCCGTCGCCCTCGATATAGGGAATGATCGGGTTGTTAGGAACGTTCAAAGTATAATCGTCGCTCACGGTAATGGCCTGACCGACCGCAGGTATTTGGATGTGCTGATAGCCCATAGCTGACTCCATAGAAAGTAAATAACACAGTAATAGATGGAAATGCTTTACCCGAAAAATGGTATCATAATCTGCATATGGATTCTCTTATTTTACTGAACAAACCGATGAATATATTGTCGCAATTCTCCGATGACGGGGCAAAGCGCGGTCTAACTCATTTATTGAAAGCACCTCATTATCGCGTGGCTGGTCGACTTGACTCGGACTCTGAAGGCTTATTGGTGCTCACCAAGAATGGCAAGCTGCAATCCCACCTGACCTCTCCAAAACACACAACCTGGAAATACTACTGGGTGCAGGTCGAGGGTGAGATAACCCAAAGTGCAATCGAGCAATTAGGCACTGGATTGGTGTTAAATGATGGCCTCACATTACCGGCCAAAGTAGAAAAAATGACGCCTCCGGTGTTGTGGGACAGAGAACCACCTATTCGGTATCGTGCACAGGTGCCAACCAGTTGGTTGTCGATTGGTCTGTGCGAGGGACGGAATCGACAGATCCGACGCATGACGGCTGCGGTTGGGTTCCCTACCCTGCGGCTGGTCAGGCATCAGGTTGGGGAATTTAAACTAGAGTCTTTGATGCCAGGCGAGTATCGCTCTGTCGAGATCCCTCCACGTTTTTCCTTTGCCTCCACCACCTCGACCAAAAAACGTCGATCATACGCACCAAACGTGTCATCCCCCACGCGGATTCGCAGCTGATGCAGACCAATTTTCACGTGACTACCGCGGTCGTCGTCGAACGCGATAACCGCTTCTTGATGGTGGAGGAGATCGATAAGCACAGCGGCAGGAAGGTTCTCAATCAGCCAGCGGGCCATCTAGAACACGGTGAAAGTGTCATTGACGGAGCAATTCGTGAAACTTTTGAGGAAACCGGATGCCTCGTTAGGCCGACCAGTGTGATTAGCGTGGGGCTTTTCTACTCACTTGAGAGGGCCGCGACCTATTGTCGGATTACACTGCACGCAGAGCTTGTATCGCAGGACTTTGAGGCCCAACTTGACCCCGATATCGAGCAGGTCCACTGGATGACAATGGCCCAAATTAGCGAGAATTCTGATAAACTGCGTAGTCCCTTGGTGCTCGACTCGTTAGAGCGCTACCAAGCCCATGAATCGTACCCCCTTCGTATGTTAGCAATGTTATGAGTGCAACAGGAAAAGTTATTGTAGGACTCTCTGGTGGCGTCGATTCATCGGTTGCCGCATTAGAATTGTTGCGCGCGGGATACGACGTTGAAGCCCTCTTCATGAAGAACTGGGATGAAGACGACGACACCGAGTACTGTACGGCAATGCAAGACTTTGCCGATGCCTCTGCGGTAGCCGCCGAACTCGGTATCGTGCTGCACGGAGCCAACTTTGCTCGAGAATACTGGGATCGTGTCTTTGCCTATTTTTTAGACGAGTATCGCGCTGGTCGAACACCAAACCCAGACATTCTGTGCAATAAAGAAATCAAGTTTCACGCTTTTTTAAATTACGCTCTTAAGCTCGGCGCAGATAAAATAGCAACAGGCCACTATGCGAGAACAGAAGTTGACGCAAGCGGCAATGTAGCGCTGCTCAAAGGGTTAGATAGTAATAAAGATCAGAGCTATTTTCTTCATGCTGTTGAAACGCGGGCACTCGCAAGAACCCTATTCCCGCTGGGCGAGCTGGATAAGACTGATGTTCGGGATATGGCACGCTCCGCTGGTTTGCCAACCTTCGATAAAAAAGATTCAACTGGGATCTGTTTTATTGGTGAGCGTCGGTTTAACGATTTTTTGTCACGCTATTTACCCGCACAGCCCGGGCCCATTCGGACTGAGTCTGGCGATATCCTTGGATCTCATCAAGGGTTGATGTATCACACCATTGGCCAACGTCAAGGACTTGGGATCGGTGGTACTCAAAAATTTTCGGATCAACCCTGGTACGTCATAGCAAAAAAGCTTGAAACCAATGAGCTTATTGTTGGACAAGGCAATGATCATCCCAGTCTGTTCAAGCGCTCTTTGGTTGTTAAACAAGCTCACTGGCTAATCGAACCCCCACAGCATGCACTCGCCTGTGCCGCAAAAATCCGCTATCGCCAAACTGACCAAGCGTGTGTTATCTACAGCGGCCCTGACGATACGCTTAGAGTCGAGTTTGAATCACCTCAACGCGCGATTACCCCTGGCCAGTCAGCCGTATTTTATGACGCCGACCGTTGCCTCGGTGGCGGCGTAATCGAGTGCGCGCTATGAGTTTTCCCGAACAGGTTGCAGCTCTGTCTGGCGTTGTTCAAGCAGCGAGACTCGTAGATCGGATTGCCGTTGCGGGCACCTGCCCCAGCGCACCGTTCGGGGCTTCTATAAATACTCTATTCACCTTTGATGCCCAAAGTACAGAGGATGTCTATGCTGGATTCGACACGCTGACGCTGGGTTTAGAGACACTCGTGGCGCTATTTGGTAAGACCCCAGATGCATCACTCCAGCACGTTTTGAGATATACCCTTGGCATCTTGCACTTAGAAAGAAAATTTAGCGCGGATCGGGCAATGCAGAACTTGGTGCAAACACGGTTGGAGCACGTAGCGTACAAGGCCGCCCATTTCACCAATGATCCGCGATCACTCAGCCACAATATAGCGGCCATTTATCAAGATTCGTTGAGTCAACTGAGCTTTAGGATCAAAATCATCGGCAATAGCGAGTATCTAAGCCAAGAACAGTACGCCGATCAAATCCGATCGCTGCTGCTGGCGGGTATTCGCTCTGCTTACTTATGGCGCCAACTCGGTGGTCGTCGGTGGCGTTTAATGTGGCAGCGCAAGTCCATGCTGGCAGCCGCGGCGGTTTTACTAAAAAACACTGAGATCGATAGGGTTAAGGAATAGTCTTATGAACATAGATACACTTCTGGCAGTGAGCCCCCT
>CBFHJC010000140.1:0-5271 GCA_965656045.1 Aequoribacter sp. | reverse complement strand
GCTTCTAAATCGGCCATAGGCCAGGCTGTGAAGGCCCTCAAGGTGCTCACACGGTAGGCGTCAATGCCGAGGTGCCGATACCAATCTGACTGTGCAACGGTAGCATCAGTTATCTCTAAATCACGCGGAAAAGGAATCACTGAGCGACTAAAGTACAAGGCCTTATGCTGAGCATTGAATACCACTTTTACCACGTTAGGGTTTATAACGTCAGCTGGACGCGTGATTCGTTCGCACAGAGTCGCCATGCCCGCGGCCGGCGTATTCTTAAGATTGGCAGCCACTTGTTCAATAACAGCAGCCGGTATGAGAGGCTCATCACCTTGAACATTCACAACAACAGCCTCACTCGGCAGCTGCATTAATTCGACGACTTCTGCGAGCCGATCAGTACCAGACTCATGATCAGTCCGAGTCATGCAGACCTCGGCACCGAAACCTTGGCAAACCTGAAACACTCGCTGATCATCCGTTGCTATAATCACACGTTCCGCGGTGCTTGCCCGTGCTCTCCGCCACACGTGTTCGATCATAGGACGCCCCGCCAATTCCGCCAGAGGCTTCCCAGGCAGTCGAGTCGATGCGAATCGCGCAGGTATGATGACGGTATAGGTCACAATAATTCCTTCAATTGAGTCCATAAAGACTGCAGCACAGGCTCAGGGATTTGCATTTCAACCTGGTACACCCAGCAGTTACTTAATTCGGCAGGCAATTTTACCGAGTCTTTGCCAGTGATCACGATAGCGTTATCGGCAAGACCCTGAAAATCAGCCAAGCTGAATTGGTGATGATCCGCAAAAGAGCGCAAGTGTACCTTAAAACCGAGATCTTCTAGATCTGAGCGAAGCCGCTCTGGCGCTGCTATTGCTGTTACAACATTAATGGTAGGGCTAATCGCCTGCATCTCAGAGATCGAGCGTCGTTGCTGATCACGAATACTCGTAAATCCTAACGGTCGTAAGTATGCGCACTCAGAATCTGCTTGGCTAGCGCGCAGAATTTCGTAGTCGACAGACTTCAAGCGCGCCGCAGGTTGTCGCAAGGGCCCGACTGGCAGACAATGCCCATTGCCCAAACGCCGCTCCGCGTCAACCAGCACAATTTCTATACTACGAGCCATCGCGTGGTGCTGTAAACCGTCGTCTGACACCACCACATCAACGCGTCCAGACAGAGTCGAGCATGCGCGGGCACGATCCTGATCTACCACCACAATCGCGCCGCTGGCTTGATGAATCAAAAGCGGCTCATCACCCGCCGCTTCTGCCGATGTTTGCTGGCTGACCTCCACCGGTGTTCGCAATGTGCGGCCATAACCACGAGAAACAACGCCGACCTGTAAACCCTGACTGCGTAGCCATAGCACCAGAGCAATCACAAACGGCGTCTTGCCCGTACCTCCCACTGTGATGTTGCCCACCACGATACACGGCGGGACACTCTTCTTACTGGGCAAGTGTCTCAATTGCGTCCAAATCACAGCGCGATAGATCCACTCTAGCGGCCAGAAAAGCCATAGCACTCCGGGTGATTGCGCATACCAGCGTTGCGTGAGAAAGCGTTCAAGATGGGCTTTGAATCGGACGAGGGAGCGCGACACCCTAGCCCTCCGGTGCCAATGTCGCAATACTCAACCTAGAAAACCCGAGCTGGCCCGCGGCGTCAAGTGCGACGACGACAGACTGGTGGGTTGCGTTTGCATCAGCAACAATGGCAAGTGGCAATGTCGTATCGCCTTGAGACACACGATACAAGGCATTCTTAACCGACTCTACGCGGCTATCGGGCACCGAGAACCCGTTCAGTCGATAGTTACCCTCACGCGACACAACCAGCTCGAGTAAATCGGGAACAATGTCCTGAGGCTCACCGGATGCCGTTGGCAGCGCTAAGGTTAATTCTGTTTGCTGAGTAAACGAGGTCGACACCATAAAAAAAATGAGGAGCAGAAAAACCACATCAATGAGTGGCGTTAAATTGGCGTCTACAGGGAGTCTCGCGCGCCTTGCAAATTTCACTGTCCGACCTCGGTCGGGAATGTTGGCGCACCTTTCGTCTCCAGCGCCTCAACCAACTGATTCGCATCGCGCTCCATTCGAACCACGATTGCATCAACACGGCCATGCAAATACCGGTGCATGACCAGCGATGGGATCGCAACGGTTAAACCCGCTGCGGTTGTGATCAATGCCTGTGAGATGCCGCCTGCAAGACCCGCCGCGTTGCCAGTCCCTTGGGTCACGATCTCTGTAAACACTGAAATCATACCAATCACGGTACCGAGAAGCCCGAGCAAAGGCGTCACCATTGCAATGGTTCCCAGAGTATTCAAAAAGCGTTCAAGCTCGTGCACGACCTGGCTGCCAGCGTCGCGGATACTCTCTTTCATTGCTTCTCGTCCGCCCTTAGCATTCAAGAGTCCGGAAGCCAAGACGTGTCCTAGAGGACTTGATCCACTGAGCGCTCGAAGCTTGGAACCGCTCATTTTGCCTTCTTTAATTTGTTGAAATAATGTTTGGACCAACCCCTCAGGTGCAATCTTGCTTGCTTTAAGGGCGACTAAACGCTCGATACAAATCGCGAGCGCAACGACAGAAGAGAGCAAAATAGGGAGCATTAACCAGCCACCCGAGGCAACGATTTCTAGCATAGCGACTCCTTAGCAAGACTTTCATTATACCTACGAATACTGGGCTCACAACGCAATTAGTCGGAATAATTGCGCTGCCAGAATCGAGCCCAATCTCGTCGAGAAATGAGCGTGCGCAAGGCTGTCGTATCGCTCCACTCGAACTGCACTGCACCGGTATCCGCCGTGTTGAGAATCTGAGCGTTAACCGCCTCAAGTCGAGCCAAAACCTCTGTACTAGGATGGTTGAACGGGTTCTCAAACCCAGCAGAAATAATAGCGTAGTGAGGTTGAACCCATTTCAAGAAGGTAGCACCCGTTGACGTATTCGAGCCATGGTGTCCGACCACCAAGAACTCCGCCTTTAATGCCTCTCGCCAATAGCGAACCAGTTCACGTTCATGCTGCTTACCGATATCGCCAGTAATGAGGATGCTGCGCCCATAGGCTTCTATTTTGATCACGCACGACCTGTCGTTATCACTACTCTCATCGCTGCCGGGAAGACCCGACAACCAGCTCAACTGAACCTGTTCAGACCAGCGTTCAACCCGCCCTGTTCGGCATGGAAGCGAACCGGGTCTCATTGGGTGAGGACTGACCCATTGGTCCCACGTCAGATAAAATCGACTCGAGTCGGCGCCGCCGCTGTGATCGAAGTCATCGTGGCTTACCGCCACGGTATCTATATGATGAATACGGTGCTTGAGTAAGTAGGGATAAACACTGTTGTCAAATCGGTAGAAAACGTCGGGGATGCCGCCGCCAAGGTCAAATAAAAGCCGCCTCCCCTCTGCCTCAAACAATGCCGAAGAGCCCTGACCCACATCAAATACCGTGAATTTTGCACCTGCCTTAGACGATGGTAACAAGCTCAGTACAAACAAGAGCGAGCCCGATACGAGCATACCCGATCGCCGCAAATTTCCCACAGGCAGCAGACACAGCATCACTGTCAAAGTAAGAATTACCGCAGCGTACCAAGGCAAAGCCATCGGGATCAGAAGCTGGTCTGGTAGCAATGGAACACCGTGATCCATTATCGGATCGACGGTGAATCCAACCAGGCGCCAGCATAGGTCACTCAGCTCACCGAAACCCAGTATAGAGAACAAACCACCCAATAGTGTGAGAGGTACCCAACAAAAAGTAGCCACAGGAATAGCGATGATATTCGCTGGAATCGATGCCGGAGAGAACCCCAAAAAAGAATGCGTCATCAGGGGGGCCAATAACACACAAATCAGTGTCTGTGTACGCAACAATGAGGTGTCTTGCGGCGCTGTCAAACTCGCTTGTAACACCCAGAGCACCCCAAAAACCGCTGTAAAACTCATCCAAAAGCTCACACTCAGAACGACCAGTGGGTTAACAACCACCAGCGTCAGTAGTACGAGGGCGAAGACCCTAAATCGATAACTACCGCGACCCAGAATATGGACTATCCACCAAATTGAAAAGGCAAGCAAAGCGCGCTGCGTCGGGAGTGAAAACCCAGCCAATCCAGCGTAATAAGATGCCGCCAGCAAACCCATCAATCCCGCTGTGACACGGATCACTTGCGGCCAGAACCACCAATTCAAAGGGTATAAGATGACGCGAGCCAGCCAAAGACTGCCAGCGCCCACTAAACTGATATGGAGTCCTGAAACCACCAACAGGTGTCCAATACCGAGATCGCGTGTGACGCGAGCAAGAGAGTCCGGCAAATAACGTTTATCAGCAACCAGAAGCGCGCCGATAAGTCCTTTGGTTGCATCGCTCAGCTCGGTATGCTGCTGCACGGCCGTTGATAGAGACTCCCGCCAAAACTCGAATCGAGTGGGCGCATCGACGACAGAGATAAGTCTGGCCACAGAACCACGCACAAACCGGCGTTCGACTGCACCCTTTGCTGCACTCGCATCGGGGGCGAAATTGGCCAAACCTGAATCACGTTTTAGAACCATCTCTAGGGTGAGTACCTGCCCCAATCGCAACGATATTTCGCCGTCATAGAACACTCGCGCCCGCTGTATTCGCTGGCACTCGTCACGATCTAAATGGGACAATTCAAGTTCGACACGTTGTAATCTGCGATCGTTAAAACCTGCGTATTCCGTCGGAAAATCGGCCACTCTCGCCTCAGCAGTAATCACTGTATTAAAACAGGAGTCAGGTATTCTGTTGGGCATTCCGAGATGTCCAAAAATCCACATCCAGACCATGCCTCCGATGAAGCATAAACTCACAGCCCGAATGATGGCGGCGCGAATCATAACAATAATGGGAATAAGGGTAATGAACGCTAAACGATAGACCGACAGATCCGCCCAAGTCGAAGCGAGCACCACACCCGCAAAAAAGCCGCCGACGCATACGACAAGATAGTCTTGTGTAAATTTTCGGTTCATAATGCGGTCCGGGGCTTCAGACACCCTATAAAAGCACTTTAAACAGCGGCCTGCGCCCTCTTAACAGAGCATTATTCTTCATGCCGAAGCATACTTTGCGAAAATTCATGCCAACGCCTGCCGCCTTGCGGTCAAACAAAACTCTCAGTTTTTTGGGTGACTGGGCGTACGAGGGTAATTTGTGGCACCTGAACCGCTACTCAGCCTCGATGGCATTCTTCGTCGGGCTATTCATGGCATTTATAC
>CBFHJC010000139.1:0-5329 GCA_965656045.1 Aequoribacter sp. | reverse complement strand
GACCGTACCTACAAGATACCCCTCAGGCGGCGAGAAACAACTCATTCAGCTATTGACCGGAAAACAAGTGCCACGGGGTGGCCTACCCGCTGATATCGGTGTGCTTTGTCATAATATCGGTACCTCCGTCGCTATCGCCGACGCCGTTGCCACGGGCGTACCCCTTATCAACCGCATTACCACTTTCACAGGGGGCGCCATTGCGCAGCGCGGTAATCTGAAGGTCAAGATTGGAACACCCCTCAGCCATCTGCTTGACTGGACCGGATTCGATCAGACTCAATGCCATAAACTGCTGGCCGGTGGGTCCATCATGGGGAAGTCCATCGTTGATAGCGATGCTCCGGTCACCAAGACAACACACTGCATACTCGCTGCGATAGACACTGAACTGCCCGACCCGGCACCCGCCTCGCCCTGTATTCGCTGCGGACTCTGCGCAGAAGCCTGTCCAGCGACACTATTACCGCAGCAGTTGTATTGGTATTCCAAGAGCAAGCAATTCGAACCACTAGAAAAATATGGTTTAACCGATTGCATCGAATGCGGCGTTTGTACTTATGTCTGCCCGAGCTCAATTCCATTAGTAGACTACTTCGTGACCGCTAAGACAGAAATCAAAAGCAAGCAATTGGAACATCAAAGAGCAGAGCATGCCCGCCAACGTTTTGAATCTCGACAAGCGAGATTGACGCGTGATGCGAGTGAGAAAGAAGCAGCTCGTGCAGCTCGCAAAGCACAGGTAACCGCTAACCCAGAGCAAAGTCGCTTTGCCGATCAAGTGGATCCCGTTCAGGCCGCTATCGAGCGAGCGAAAGCCAAAAAGAAGCGAATGCTCATGACCCAGCCTGCGGCATCTGAGCCGTCGTCAAACCGGATCGAGTTGGCATCTCAGCTAGAGGGGATGATTGAGCGATTCAACGACGCCAAACTGAACAACGCCGACCAAAAGATTCTGACGGCGCTGGAGGCGAGTATTACCCTCATCCAATCGCAATTAAGCGACGACGCGATCGATCAATCCAAGCCATCTGATGTTGTCGAATCGAAGCGCAACGATCCCACAGGTGACGCATGAGTCTCCTCACACAACACACCACCTTGGTGAATCCAACACCCACCGTCGCGCAGATCATGCAAAAAGTGCTTATTGCCTGCGTACCTGGCATTATCGTTTTAACCCACTTTTTTGGGCCAGGCGTATTAATGAATCTGTTGGCCGCGTGCGTATTTGGTGTTCTACTCGAAGCTCTTGTCTTAAAAGCCCGACATCTCGCGGTAAAGCCTTTTCTGTCTGACTACAGCGCACTCGTGACCGCAGTCTTATTGGGTATATCACTACCGCCATATTCTCCCTGGTGGCTGATTGCCATTGGAATGTCGGCAGCGCTTGTAGTGGGCAAACACCTCTTCGGTGGCATTGGTCAAAATCCCTTTAACCCCGCGATGGTTGGCTACGCCGTGTTGTTAATCTCATTTCCAATACCCATGACTCAGTGGGTTGCGCCACACGGCTTGGCTCAAACCCCTGGTATTGTTGATGCGCTCTTGAGTGTGATCAATCATCGATACTACGATGGCATTACCATGGCCACACCACTCGATCTGATGAAACAGAACGAGGGGCAAACCATGACGTCACTCTTTCAGCTCTATCCGCAATTTGGGCGCTTTGCTGGCGTCGGTTGGGAGTGGGTCAACTTGGCTTTTCTGGCGGGTGGTCTGTGGATGCTCCACCAGCGCTTATTCACATGGCACGGACCTGTCGGAATGCTCACGGCACTGGCGCTACTCAGTGCCCTATTCTATGACGGTGGATCGTCTGCCAGCGGAGGCTCACCAACATTTCACCTGCTCAGCGGCGCGACGATGTTTGGCGCTTTCTTTATTGTGACGGATCCCTCGTCGGGCGCTACATCGAACCAAGGTCGATTCGTCTTTGGCGCGCTCGTTGGTATATTGGTCTATTGCATACGAGTCTGGGGTAACTATCCCGACGCGATTGCTTTTGCTGTGCTACTCGCCAACTTTTGCGCGCCGCTTATCGATCACTATACGATACCCAAAGCCTATGGTTACAGGGGGCCGCGGTCATGATGATATCTTCGATGACCCGAAATGCGCTGGTATTGGGCTTGTTTGCCATGAGCTGCGTGGGTTTAGTGGCTCTGCTGGCGGGGCTTACTGAGGAGCCCATCCGAGCATCTAAACAGCACGCCAGAGAACTATCGCTTGCTGCCGTGATGCCACCCACACTCTATTCGTCCATGGTAAGTTACGATGGTACCAGTGCGCCTGCCTCTGACCACATCGCGCTTTTGCCAGACAGCGAAATTTTACTTGCAAAGATCGATGAAGAAACCACAGGGATTATTCTCTCGGTGGTCACCTCGCGCGGCTACAGTGGTGACATCGAACTTATGATTGGAATCAATAGCGCCTTGTCGATTACGGGGGTTAGAGTGACCGCGCACCGTGAAACGCCCGGCCTGGGTGACAAGATTGATCGAAGAAAATCAGTTTGGATTGAATCATTTCAAAATCGAGGACTGAACAATACCCCACCCACAATTTGGGCCGTCACCAAGGAAGGGGGCGACTTCGATCAATTCACCGGCGCCACCATTACGCCCAGAGCAGTCGTTCAATCGGTACACGGCACCTTGTTATATGTGCAGGATCATTACGAATTATTCTTCGGGCGAAGCCGGCCGACCTCTGCAGACCAAAATATGTCAAGTTCACTCACTAAGCGCCGAGTCACAGAATGGTTAATCGCGGGCGAAACACAGTGGTCGAGCAATGAATAAAGATAACCCACCGAATTACGCCAGCATTGCTGCGAACGGTCTGTGGAAGAATAACCCTGCTTTGGTGCAACTCTTGGGCTTGTGTCCATTACTCGCAGTGTCGTCGAGTGTCGTCAATGCCCTCGGGCTGGGTATCGCAACTTTGTGCGTCTTGGTGCTCTCTAACTTGTCGGTGTCCCTGTTGCGCTCTGTGATCCCACACACCGTTCGCTTACCCATCTTCGTCGTCATCATCGCTTCTTCAGTCACAGCTGCCGAACTTTTGATGCAGGCTTATACCTTTGAGCTGTATCAGGTGTTGGGTATTTTCCTACCTCTGATCACCACTAATTGCGCTATCCTGGCTCGCGCCGAGGCCTACGCTAGCCGCAATTCGGTGGGCCCCGCCGTGACAGATGGCATCATGATGGGACTGGGCTTTGCCGCTGTTCTCGTGATACTGGGCGCCATCAGAGAGTGTCTTGCCACCGGCGCTTTATTCTCCGACATGCACCTCCTATTTGGTGAAGATGCTCGAGCTTGGCAATGGGTGATCGTTCAGGATTACGAACCCTTTTTGCTGGCCGCTCTGCCACCCGGCGCGTTCCTGATAACCGGTCTCTTGATTGCCCTTAAAAACCAGATTGATTCACTCACAAGGGCCTCGGCTGCTGCACCTCAATCTCGCTCTGCAGCAGCGCAAAAGCGAGTTCGAGTAACCGGTCCTGTCAAATAGAGTTATTCGTCTCGAATAAGTTCAAGACCGTCTAATATCTCGTCAACAATCACCGCATCTAAATCCTCGTTCTCAAGATCGCAAACGTAAGTGATAAATATGACAAGCGACTGCGCTTGAAGCCACCATTCTCGCACTGCGGCGCCATCTTCATGATAGCTTGTCTCGACGCCGTCAAATTCACCCAGACAACAGACTTGCCAATCGAGATCCTCATGCTCGGCATTGGCCCTCGCCAAAGCTTCTGCACTCAGAGGCTCATCACCTTCCTGGTGAAGCAAGTGACTGATCTCTATGGTACCGACCTCATCACGATCGGTAATGATAATGCTGTCTTCATCTTGCTCAGCAATCCACTCGTCTGGCAGGCCGAGCCGCCACCATTGTGTCTCAAGTACTCTCATCATTTATTCATCTCTAAAGACATTAATAGCGCATCGGTGCGCTGCGCGCCCGGCGTTGGGTAATAATTTTTTCGAATCCCATCTCTGGCAAACCCAATACTTTCGTACAGTGCAATCGCTGGCCCATTAGTCACTCTCACCTCGAGTAAACACCGAGTGATCCCCTGAGACTTCAACCAATTCAAGCCCTCTCCTAACAAACTGCGCGCCAGCCCTTGGCCTCTATGCGTCGGGAGCACAGCCAAGCTATAGAGGGCACCCACATCATACTCTTTCGCCATAACCGAGTAACCGACAATGTGGTCTTGTTCCCTCTGCACGAAAGCGATTTCGTTGGAATCTCCTCGACAGGAAGGATAAAACGTATCCGCATGCCAAGACGCTTCTCCAGACTCCAGCGCCACAGATGCCAGTGCATCAAGATCACCGAGCTTGGCAATATCAAGACGATAGTGTGTCACTCAAACAGAAACTCTTGCTTGCACCGCCCGCCACAACTCTCGTTTTTTATCGGGTGATCCTAATAGTTGAGAAAGGCGATAGGTCTGGAGAGTTCTGACATCTTCGTGATCGCGGAAGAACGTCTCACTCGCCGCTGCGGCCGACTCTCCGAAAAGCAGTACCAATGAGGGCAGCTGCTGAACGTGCTTAGCAAGAAAAGCACCAAAAGCCTGCTCTGCCATACCAGGTGTCTGAGATAACTTATCAAGCCCAGCAAAAGGCCAATGGAATTCTACTGTCTTTGGGGCTGGAACCACGCCCACTCGCCGTCTCGACTCACTGGCAGTGACAATGTTTGCCACTAAGTTCAGCTGATCGGCACTGAGACTGTCCTCAAGCGCTATACCAACGACTCCCTCGGTAAAACTCAGGGCTATGGTAAATGTCTGTGGGAGTTCGGCATGGTTCGACGTCACCGAATCCGACGATGAAGCGTGAGGAATCAGCTCAGCCTCTGGCAGAGTCGCACTTTGAGTTTCAGCTAGAGGGTTAACAGGAGCCGGCTGTGGCAGGCCCCGTGAATCGCGACTCGATGAATCAGTGATCAATGCTTGTCGCACTTCAGACAGTGCCTCGGCGCCTCGGGTCGCAACACTTCGCTGAGCCTCATCACTCGTGCGCGATGGCGTCGGCTCCGTCGCCTTTGGTTGTGCCAGTTTCAGTTCGGCACCCTTCAGAGGGCGCACTAAAACCCGCACTTGAGGACCTGTGAGAACGGGCACCCGCGACGCTGCGAGAGGTATCACACCAATGGCTCTCAAGTAAGCCAGCTTTCGGTACTCAGACTGTAGTTCTAACTGATTCATGACACGCGTTTTGGTAACTTAACGGCACCTACAGTGACCCAAAATCACCGCCAGCGCAAGCGACAGCTTTAGCCATTGGTAAGCAATGCGTTA
>CBFHJC010000138.1:0-5361 GCA_965656045.1 Aequoribacter sp. | reverse complement strand
ACCGCGCGTCTGAGCACGCCGTGGGTAAATGGGCGCCACCTTAACAATGGGTAGGTACTCACCATCACCGGAAGACATACCAGAAGAGTTAATGGACACATTGACCTGTGTCGAAGGCGCCAAGTTCACAACATCGACATCCATATCCATGTCGAACTCCAAGGGCTGAAGCTCAGGTGGTGGTTCTTCTGGATCTTCAACTTTCTCTGGCTTAACTTCTTTGACATTCACCTCAATTTCTTTGTCTGGCACGACAATGTCAGCGATTTTCCGCGCTGTTACATCTTCCTGCTCGTAGTCACGATCAATGAGGCTCTGCATCACAAAGAACAAGCCGACTGCGACGGGGATCGCGACCAGTGCCGCTAACAAGACCCTCACAATTTTATTGCCCATTGTTGTTATACCTCGTCATCAGTAGAAATACAGGGTGGCGCTGTCAGTAAAGAACGCACCTCATCGATCAGCTGCTCAACCACATAGGCTGGTGTTTCTTGATCGACTTGGACCACCAAATTGGCCTGCGGAGCTTCTTTCTTTGCCGCCTCTGTCACGCGATTAACACGCTCCAGCGGTACTTTATTCTTGTTGTAGTAGATGTCGCCTTTGCCATCGACCGCAAAGATAATAGTACCCCGCTCACAGGCTTCCATCGTAACTGCCTGAGGCTTCAATAACTCAACGCCGGGTTCCTTTACAAAAGAAGAGGTCACGATAAAGAAAATCAGCATGATGAAGACAACGTCCAGCATCGGCGTTAAATCGATCTGGCCCTCATCATTTGCACCCTTGCGACGGGCGTGCCCACGAAGACTCATCGCTGACCCCCTTCACTCGCCCAGTTCACCGCACCGGCACCCGCCTCTCGCGCAGCATCAGCCACGTTGACGACAGCATTGGCACGCGCACCCTTCTCGACTTTAATCGTTACCGCTTGCTCTGGATCCGCCGCGAGCAGTCGCTGTATGTTCGCTCGCACTGAACGCACGTCGACTCGACGATTTTCCATCCAGATTTGGTTATCTGCTCTGATATTCACCAAAATACTGGTGGCATCGCTCGGATCTGATTTGGAATTGTCAGGTCGATTTATCTCTACACCCGCCTCTTTAATAAATGAGGCTACGACTATGAAGAAAATAAGCATGATGAAGACCACATCAAGCATCGGGGTCAGATCGATCTCAGCCCCATCTTCTTCTTTTTGATTCGCCAATCTGCGCATCGTTCGAATATCCTTTTAGTCGGCTTACAGCTTAGTGATCAGCCGTCAATTGATCCTGAAGTGACTCCTGCTCTCGGGACGCGATACGCTGCAAATAGGTATTCGCGAACAGTCCAGAAAGTGCCGCCACCATGCCAGCCATGGTCGGAATAGTTGATCGCTCAACACCACCTGCCATCGACTTGGCGTCGCCACCACCGGTCACCGCCATCACGTTAAATACTTCGATCATACCCGTCACCGTACCGAGTAGACCCAAGAGCGGGCAAAGCGCAACCAAAGTAGTGATGACCGACATGTTGTCGTTTATCACCGCGCGGCTTTGCGAGCTTAATTTTTCACGGATCTGTTTTGCATTCCAAGATTGCCGCTCACTCCGACCTTCCCATTTATCGATGAAGGCCTTGCGCTCCTGACGCCATACAAAGTTAAAAAACCAAAGGCGTTCGAAGATCAGAGTCCACATCACGAACACAAGAATGGCAATGAGCCAGAGCACGTCCCCGCCTTTATCCATAAAGGCGAGGATGGTTTCAGAAATACCTCCAGACATACCCTAACTCCTACTTGTGAGAGCTCTCTGAGTGCTCGGCGATAATGCCGGTCGCTTGCTCATTCAACAAATGGATCACGCGCTGCGCTCTTCCATTCACAAGAGTGTGGAGTAGGACGGTTGGAATAGCGACTAACAGACCCAATACCGTGGTAACCAAGGCGCTTGAGATACCGCCCGCCATCGCTTTTGGATCGCCCGCACCGAAGATCGTGATCGCCTGGAAGGTGATAATCATACCGGTCACCGTACCCAACAGACCCATCAGAGGCGCAACGGCCGCGATAATCTTGAGCAAGGTTAAGCCAGACTCAAGCTGCGGTGTTTCACGCATAACACCTTCCGCCATCTTCAGCTCGAGTGTCTCGGGATCCATGGTTGGGTTATCTTCATGAATTTTCAGCACGCGACCCAGTGGGTTGTTGGGATTGGCGCTCGATGATTTAAGCTGCGCTGAAACTTTTGAAGAGATCATCGACAGTGCAACCAAACGGTAGATCGCTAACAGGAAGGCGAACACACCCACCGCTGTGATGGCGTAGCCCACAGAGCCACCCTGATGCCAGCGCTCTTCCAGTGTGGGTGAATCAATAATTGCTGCAAGGAACGAACCACCCGTTGGACCCGTTGGATCGATACCGAACTGGAATAAACCCGATGACGCACTCGCCAAATCTTCGGCCCAGCCAGTGTAAGAGCCAGATGGCTGACGAGGTAATTCACTCAAGTTACCGTTATCGAAAGCAAGGTAGTTGCCGTTGGTATCGATAATATTGAAGGCACCGACACGAATCACATCACGAGGCGCTCGCTCACCTGAGGGCGTAGCGACCTCAGCGGTGTACTTGACCACGCTACCTGTTTCAGTAATCTCGCGGAGCAATTCGTACCACACTCGCTCGATTTCACCGATTCTGGGAAGCTTGTCGGATCCTGACATTTTCGCGATCAGTTCTTTCAAGAAATCTTCACGGTTGGGATGCTGAGACGACACCAGTGACACTTCGATGTTCGACGACAAATCGCCGGCCGCCGCAGTCAAGTGACCAAACAACTCGGTCAAAGCACCAAGCTTTTCTTTCAACTGTTGCTGCTTCGCAGCAATCAACAATTCATTCTCTTCGAATTGCTTCTCTAGACGTGTACTTAAACGCTCCTGGCGCTCACGCTCGGCTTCCGCTTCTTTCAATAAACGGGCCTGATCTGCTTTAGCTTGCGCAAAGCGATCTTCACGAGCTTTGTTTTCTCGAGCTTCGGACGTTTGCCCTTGCTCAACAAAGCGGAGTAGTTGCTCGAGGTTGGCGGCTGCTTCGGCGCGCGGATCGACGACGGGCTCTGCGGGTGCCTCTGCGGCATCTTGTGCAGACACGAAGCCAGTGAAGGCCATTAATCCACCCAAGGTAAGAGCGGCAAATGTTGTTTTAAACGCTTTCATTAGTTCGCCTCCGGTGCTGCGACAGGCATATTCAAAAGTTCGATAGTGGCTTGCTTCTTAGCGATACGAACACCTTTTCGTATTGCAGTTGCATAGTCACCTGAGGGGAGCGGATCCCATGACTGAGTGGAAGCGTTCCACACACCGCTCTCTTCACCGTCGGTGGTCTGGTACACCAGAGATACCCGACCAACCCGTAAAAAATCGACATCGCGGACTACGCCATTGATCTCGATAGTATCGCTGTAAGTTTCAACGCCACGACCGTATTGAAGTTCGATGTTGTAAGCTTCAAGCACCTGGCGGAATTTTTCCGCGACCGTGATATCGGATCGATCCACGTTATCTCGCAAAAACTCTAAACGCGCCATACGCTCGTCAAGTTCGAACGGTACGTCGAGCTGAATAAACTGCTCGAGCCCGTCAATCATACGAATCACCAGGGGCATCATCTGGCGCTGGATTACAGTCACCTCAGAAATCGACTCGTCGATATCGGCGATACGGCGTTCCTGGTTGGTAATTTGTCGCTGCAACCGAGCGTTGTAGACTTTTAAGCCATCTACTTGCTTCATCACTGTCTTATAATCCGACAGCAGATCGCGAGCTTCTTCCGCCAAACGATCGATCTTGGCTTGGGACTGCTTCGCTGCAGCAGTTTTCTCTTCGCCAACTTTCAAGATGGCTTCTAATGTGTTGGCCTGCGTTGCAACAGTACAAAAAGCACTACTGACAACAATCGAGGCCATCAACACAGATTTCAGTCGATGCGTAGTCATGAGGGTTGCGTATCCTATATTCCAACAGTGTGATTTCGAACTTGACAAAAGGGGATCAACAAGCTCACGTTGAACCCCACCGATAACGGCATTCCGTGTGACCGATTTAAACGCACAAAATGGTAATTTTCAATGAAATATCTTAGAGAAATTTATGACATTTTTAGTTTGTGTAGATCGGTTACACTCGTAGTCTTGCCAGGAGCATCAGGTAACACTTAAACAGAGACCCTCGTCGTACACCGGCAATCAACGCCGATGATAAGTCACGAAACGGCAGCGATACTGATCTCGCTCTGACTGCTCCGGGCACTCCTCGCTAACCACCTGCCAATCGTCCCATTGAATACAGTCGAGGACGGTGTCACCCTCAGGCTCTGCATCGATATGCGTGACGATCAGCCGATCGGTGAAAGGCAGAGCCTGAGCATAGATTTGAGCCCCACCCGCGATAATCACCTCGGGCGACTCGGCATCAACGTAGCGCTTCGCAAGCTCAAAAGCCGCCGCCAAACTGCTACAGACACTCACCTGCTCGGAATCGACCTGCAAGGGTCTTGATGTTACAACGAGGTGTGGTCGATCCGGCAAAATACCTGGCAAAGACTCAAAGGTCTTGCGGCCCATTATCAAGGGTTTATTGCGCGTCATGCGCTTAAAAAAGGCCAAATCAGTCGGCACTCTCCAGGGTAATTCACCGGCATTCCCAATCACACCATTATTCGCGACCGCAAAAACCTGAGACACCAAGGGCGCCTTCATACCGCCACGGCCCCTGCAATATGCGGATGAGGATCATAGTCGGTCAACTCAAAATCTTCGAATGAATAGTCGTAAATCGTGGCAGGTTTGCGCTTGATGGACAGCTTAGGTAAGGCGCGCGGTGGACGCGCGAGCTGAGTCTCGACTTGCTCTCGGTGATTACTGTAAATATGTGAATCGCCGGTCGTGATAATCACCTCACCCGGCTGCAAGTCGCACTGCTGACATAACATATGGGTTAGCAGTGCCAAGCTCGCTAAATTGTAGGGCAGGCCCAGAAAGCTGTCGCTCGAACGGATATAAAGTTGCGCCGACAGTCGACCATTCGCGACGTAGAACTGATACAAAAGGTGACAAGGGGGTAGCGCCATCTTGCCATTCTTGGCATTCTCCTGCGGACTTTTCGTTTCGTCTGGCAGATATTCCACATTCCAAGCATGAAATAGAATTCGGCGAGAATCAGGTTTAGTGCGCAGGCAGTCAATCACGTAATCAATCTGATTAATTGAGCCGCCGTCTTTGGTGGGCCAATTGCGCCATTGCGCGCCATAAATCGGGCCTAAGTCACCCTCTTCTGTGGCCCATTCATCCCAGATAGAAACACCGT
>CBFHJC010000137.1:0-5400 GCA_965656045.1 Aequoribacter sp. | reverse complement strand
CAGAATGGCCGGTTAAGAAAACCAGCTCTTCGGGCTCGACTCTAAAACTGAGCTCCCGCAGCGCATCCTGGCCACTCTCATAGCGCTTGCTAACTCGTTCGAACTCAATCACTCGCGAGTCTCATCAAATAAGGCCTCAACAAACGGCTTCGCTTGGAAAGGTCGCAAATCCTCTAAGGCCTCACCCACACCCACGAACCGGATCGGAATACCTAAGGTGTGCGCAATGGCAAAAACAACACCGCCTTTAGCGGTCCCATCGAGCTTCGTCAGAGTAATGCCTGTCACATCAACAGCAGCCTTGAAATGCTCTGCCTGAGCGACAGCGTTTTGCCCCATGGTCGCGTCAAGGACCAGCATGACCTCGTGCGGCGCATCCGGATCAATCTTCTTGATGACACGAACCACTTTTTTAAGTTCTTCCATCAAGTTATCTTTGTTATGCAAGCGCCCGGCTGTATCCGCAATCAAAACGTCTACACCGCGAGCTCGCGCCGATTGAACTGCGTCAAAAATCACCGATGCACTATCGGCACCTGTGTGCTGGGCGATCACTGGCACCTGATTACGCTCACCCCACGCTTGCAGCTGCTCAACCGCTGCAGCCCGGAACGTATCTCCTGCAGCCAGCATCACAGAACGCCCCTCGCGTTTGTAACGCTGTGCTAACTTGCCGATCGTCGTTGTTTTTCCAGCGCCATTGACGCCCACCATCAGAATCACCGTTGGCGACTGAGAGGCGTGAGTGAACGCTTCCTCGCTGGGCGCTACCACGTCGATTAGCGTCTGCTTTAGTGACTCAAGTAAGGCTCCGCTATCCGAAAGGGCCTGTCGACTAACGCGCGCGGTCAACGCGTCAAGAACATAGTTGGTCGTTTCGATACCCACGTCAGCCATCAGCAAAATTGTTTCAAGCTCTTCGATAAGCTCTGCATCGATTGTTTTGCGTCCCAAAAATACCGCGCCCAATCCGTTCGATAATTGCCCACGTGTTCGGCTTAGGCCCTGCTTTAGCCGGCGATACCAGCCTTGCTCAGCCTCGGGCTGAGCCGTTGTGTCACTCGCTTGATGTGGCTGATCCATTGCTGTTGATGGCTCGGCAGGAGGCAGATTTGTGCTGGCTGACTCCGCCACCTCGACACGAGGCACCTCGGCGCTTTCAGATACTACGACATCAGTCAGTTGGTGCTCAGCATCCACTGCGACCGCCGGGGCATTCTGATTCGGCGTGTTTGAAGGCTGATCGGCATCTGACGAGCTGATTTCATGATCAGAGACTACCGTGTCTTTTGCCTCTTCTGCTGCGGTGCCATCTGCGTCCGCAACAGCATCCACCGCCTCAGTCGACACCGTTGCGGATTCTTCCTGCTGGCTTTCCGCGGGTTTATCTGATCTGTTCCACCTGAATAACTTCATGCTCTGTGATACCTTTGTGCGCTCGATTTAGAGTTTAGCACCGATGCCAAAACGTCAGAAGCAAAGCCGCCCACTGAGTGCTCAAAATAAGGGATCAGTTCGCATGATTGGCGGTCTTTGGCGAGGCCGAAAGATCCCGGTCCTCGATGCGCCGGGGCTCAGACCCACCACCGACCGGGTGCGAGAAACGGTGTTCAACTGGCTGCAGGGGGAGCTCTTGGGCGCAACCTGCCTCGATTTATTTGCCGGCACCGGTGCGCTCGGATTCGAGAGCTTATCGCGAGGTGCCAGCCACTGCGACTTCGTCGACAATAATCCGCTGGTCTGCCGTCATCTGTCGACTCAGATCACTGCCCTAGAGGCCGACAGAATGGCCGCAAGCCACTGCAGCACAGCTCAAGCCTACCTCAGCAACATGTCTTCTTGCCCCGATATCGTTTGGATCGATCCGCCCTATCAACTTGATGTCTGGTCCGAACTGGTCCCACAGCTGCAACAAAAGCCACCGCCAAAGTGGATTTATATCGAGACAGCGCGAACCCAAAACGAGCAGCAACTCCCAAGCGAATGGGTCTTGCACCGTGAAATGACCGCCGGACAAGCCTGGGCTCGCCTATTCCGAGTGGATAGGTAAGAGACAGGAGAATACGTTGAGCGTGGAACAGATATTGTTTAGGATGAGCGGTCTCAACAGGGAGTAGCTACATGCCTACCGAAGTCGTTGTTTACCCCGGAACCTTCGACCCAATTACAAACGGTCATGTCGACCTCACAGAGCGCGCAGCGCGGTTATTCGAGCGCGTCGTGGTGGGTATTGCCTACAGTGCAAAAAAGACGCCCATGTTTTCACTCGAGGAGCGAATTGAGTTGTGCCAGCAGTCGCTCGCTCATTTGCCCAATGTCGAAGTGATTGGATTCAACACGCTCCTGATCGATTTTGTTAAATCTCAGGGAGCGCACTGTGTATTGCGTGGCCTTAGAGCCGTGTCAGATTTCGAGTACGAGTTTCAGCTAGCGAATATGAACCGCGCTATGCACGCCGAGTTTGAATCCATATTTTTAACGCCGGCTGAGCACTTGAGCTATATCAGCTCGTCTCTTGTTCGGGAAATTGCCATACTCAACGGCGACATAACCCCTTTCGTACCCGCGCCCGTGGCAGCAAAACTCGCCAATCGCCGCTAATTCTGGCAAGTGCCACAGTAAACCGTCGTGCGCTGACCGAGTCGGACTTCTTTAAGTGGCATGTTGCAGCCAACGCAGGCTTGGTCGGCGCGCCCATACACCGAGAGCTCTTGTGCAAAATAACCCGGCTTGCCATCACCGCCAACAAAATCACGCAGCGTTGTTCCACCACGCTCAATAGCGCTGGCAAGAATCCGCTTAACGTGGGCAGCGAGCACCTCATAGCGGCGCAAACTGACGCGACCTGCCGCTCGGCGTGGATCTATACCCGCGGCAAACAGAGCTTCGTTAGCGTAAATGTTGCCAACGCCGACCACAATTTTGGCGTCCATGAGGAAAAGCTTCACTGCTTGCTTGCGCCGTCGTGATAACTGATACAAATGAGCGCCAGTAAAGGCCTCAGAAAGAGGCTCAGGACCGAGTGAAGTCAGCAGCGGATGTTGTAGCTGCGGGCCAGCGATATAATGCAGTGAACCAAATCGTCGGGGATCGTGATACCGTAAAACAACGCCCCCTGAAAGCATAAAATCCCAATGATCATGGGCCTTTACCGGGTCTTCCAGGGAGGTAATGCGCAGCGATCCGGTCATCCCGAGATGCGCCAATATAAACCCGTCATCGCACGAAATTATAAGATACTTTGCGCGCCTTTCGACGCTCGCGATACGCTGACCTGTGAGCCTAGCGGCCAGATCATCGGCAATAGGCCATCGCAACCGAGCATCACGAATCAACACGTGATCAATAGAGGTGCCCACAATGTGGGGCGCGATACCTCGACACGTTGTTTCCACTTCGGGTAGTTCGGGCACGTTTAATCACCACCAATAAAAAACCCCGGCATATCCGGGGTTTTGATGAGCTGCTTAGCGTCTTACTTAATTTTGCCTTCTTTGTACATCACATGCTTGCGGACCACGGGATCAAACTTCTTCATTTCAAGCTTGTCTGGTGTGGTTCGCTTGTTTTTGTCTGTGGTGTAGAAGTGGCCAGTGCCAGCAGACGAAATCATTCTGATTTTTTCTCTCATAATCGTCTTCCTTTAAACCTTTTCGCCATTTGCACGAAGTTCTGCTAAAACAACATCGATACCGCGCTTGTCAATGACGCGCATACCTTTGCTCGAGACACGCAGTTTAACGAAGCGCTTTTCAGACTCGACCCAAAAACGGTGTGAGTGCAGGTTCGGTAAGAAGCGCCGACGAGTGCGGTTCTTTGCGTGTGATACGTTGTTTCCGGTCACGGGTCGTTTGCCCGTCACTTGACATACTCTAGACATCTTTCGCCTCTCCCATCATCGGTGGGATCGTAAATTCGGTAAAAGCGTTAAGGAATGACCCCAACGCATGGAGCGCGACTTTATACCAGAGCACCGACACTGAAGCAAGCCAAAGCTACAAAAATCCCGCTTTCGCGAATGAAAACACTTCTCCTTGACCCAAAATCAAATGATCAAGCAAGCGAATGTCTACCAAGTCGAGCGCGGCTTTGATTCGTCGTGTCACACGATGATCGGCATCACTTGGCTCGGAACATCCTGAGGGATGATTGTGCGCCACGATAATCCCCACCGCACAGTGTCGCAAAGCAGCCACCACAATCTCGCGTGGATACACGCTAGCCGAGTCAATCGTGCCAATGAACAGCTGCTCTGCATCAAGGACGCGATGGTGCGCATCAAGATAAAGACACATAAAACACTCTCGCCGAGCCAACAAGTAATGCGTTGCTAGATAGCGACTAACAGCGGTGGGGCTAGACAGGTGATCGGTCGTTAACAGTTCTTCTTTTGCGGCGCGTGCTGCCAACTCTAGGGCCACCTGCAAGCGTGTGATCGAGTTGTCAGACAGCCCAGACCACTGCTTCAACCAGTGCCGATCTGCCCGACAGAGTTTGGCCAAGCCTCCGCACTGCCGCAAGATGGCGTCAACAATTTGGCAGCCATCAGACCCCAAACCTAACTGAATCGAGACAAGTTGCGCTGACGAATAGCCAGCCAACTCATTGCCATTGATCGGCCCAAGCACAAAATCCCCCTTCTGCGTGTCTATATAAGCGCCGCCGACAGTGTTATCGTTACGACTCTTTTTATTGTCCATACAACGAGCAGAAATGGGACATCTAAACAAGCGAAATATCATCATCGGCGTGTGCGGAGGTATCGCGGCCTACAAGGTGTGCGAACTCATTCGCTTATTGGTAAAGCAAGGCGCAGAGGTACGGGTTGTTATGACCCAAGGCGCGCAAGCTTTCGTGACTCCGCTGACACTGCAAGCCCTAAGCGGCCATCCTGTTCACACCGAACTGCTCGACGCAGAAGCGGAACGAGGTATGGGCCATATTGAACTCGCCCGCTGGGCCGATGCCGTCATCATCGCGCCCGCAACGGCCGGCACCATGGCCAAGCTCGTGGCTGGCCAGGCCGACAATTTATTGTGTACGGTGGTATTAGCAACCGCAGCGCCTGTCTTTATTGCACCCGCCATGAATCAACAAATGTGGGCGCACAGCAGCACTGCGGCCAATCAACAGAGTCTCCGACAAAATGGCTACACCATTATCGGTCCAGATTCTGGCGAACAAGCCTGTGGCGATGTAGGTGCAGGGCGCATGAGCGAACCCCACGAAATTGTTACCGCCGTGACTCAGTTCTTTCCCTCACGAGATCTCGATGGCAAACATGTGGTCATCACTGCGGGTCCAACCCAAGAAGCGATCGACCCCGTTCGTTTTTTGAGCAATCACAGCTCCGGCAAAATGGGGTTTGCCCTTGCTCAAGCCTGCGCAGAGGCGGGGGCG
>CBFHJC010000136.1:0-5466 GCA_965656045.1 Aequoribacter sp. | reverse complement strand
GACTCCGAGGTGTACAAGGTGATCCGATGAAAACAAAACTCCCTTTCAGTCTTGCAAAGCCTGCTATGACATCACTACTTAGCGTCCTGGCATTTCTGATCATATCCTGCACGGCGCCGCCGTCGCAAAACGCTACCGATGAGGCCACTAAAGCTGGCGCCAATGCATCGGAGCTGTCTCAAGATTGGCATGAAAACTACGCCTATGCGGTGGGTTTACAGGCTGTTATCTATGGCTTTCCGGCAGTTAAAAATCTGAATATGCGTTATTCCATGGTAGAAAAACCCATTGGTGTCACCGATACACCGATCAATCAATGGTTCCATGTTCGACGCGCAGCAGACCCAAGCGATACGATCAATGGATCGGTATCCGACGACTTTCTCTATTCGGTTGCTTGGTTTGATGTCCGCTCGGAGCCTTTAGTGGTATCTGTACCGGAAACAGGCGAGCGTTACTTTGGCACGCAATTTATGGAATGGTATTCAGATATTTTTGCCTACCTAGGAACGCGCGCGACAGGTGGAGAGGCGGTGACTTACCTACTGGTTGATCAGGAGTGGGAAGCCGAGATTCCCGAGGGTATTGATGGCATTATTCGAGCACCGACGCCAACAGGCGCCATCATTCAGCGGGTAGGCTTCCTGGGTGAGCGCCATAATCTAGCGGCCGTTCATGAGATACAGGATGCCAGTGATATACGCCCTTTATCGAAATGGCTAGCAAACGACACATCGCCCTCGACGGAACGCAATGTCGTTGATCCTGCTTTAGCCGGCTCGCCTCTGGCGTTTTACGTCAGTCTCAACCGTGCGATGACAGAAAACCCGCCACCGGAAAAAGATCAAGCCATCATCGCACTCCTGCAAAGCGTCGGTTTGGGTCCAGATCAGAGTGATGATCTAGCGAGCTTCGATCCGGGCACTCGGAAGGGGCTTGAACGTGCACTCAGAGACGGCATGGCTTTGTTGAGCCAAGTTTCTATCGCAGGTGGCGATACGAAAATAGTAAACCGTTGGGCTTATAACCAGATGTCTTGGGGTCGAACAGGGGAAACGTTTGACTTTCTTACTCGCAGTGGTACTCAGAGTTTCTCAGGATTCTTAGAGCATCAAATTGAAGAGGTGGTTAAGTTAAGAGCTCATTTTGATGAAAACGGAGATGTCCTTGATGGCCGGTTAGGGCGCTATATTCTGCATTTTCCAGCAGATAAAATCCCTCAGGCGAAAGCCTTTTGGTCGGTCACGGCTTACGACGCCGATTACAATCTGTTTGCCAATCCTTCAGAACGCTATTCGTTTGGCAGCCTCGATAAGAGTCTAAAATATGACGAGCAGGGTGGCGTGACGTTCTATATTCAGGCTGAGACACCCCCACTGGAGTATCGCTCTAACTGGTTACCTGTCCCGAAAGCGCCGTTTAACTTATTTTTGCGCGCCTATCTGCCCGATGACACCTTGATCCAGCAAACGTATGAACCACCGGCAGTTGTCAGAGTGGATTAAGAAAAGATCTGTGCCACGTGATAGCGAGTCTTGATTCACGCTCATAGGACGTGCTCTGAATACAGTCGATTTATCGGGAGCGCTTGGTTGAGATGTTATTTTAAGACTCACTGTCGTATTCTCGTGGCATCATAGCGAAAAGGAAATGCGTCGTGCCAAAAACTGCGGTCTTGATAGGTGCCACCGGAGCGACAGGTGCCGCCTTGTTGCCCCTGCTGCTCGAAGCCGATGCTTATGACTGCGTGCAAACGTTTACGAGGCGGCCCATATCGCTTAGCCACCCAAAACTAGAAGCACACGTCGTTGATTTTTCTGAGATGGCCCATTGGTCCGATCTATCAGAAGTAGATGATGTTTTTCTGGTGATGGGCACAACCTTAAAGCAAGCGGGAAGTCGTGCGGCTCAGTATGAAGTGGATTTCACCTTTCAGGCGGAGTTCGCCAAACTCGCTAGAGCATGCGGAGCGAAGCGCTGCTTTATCGTGAGTTCACCTGGTGCAGACCCCAATTCGCGTAATTTTTATTTGCGCATCAAGGGCGAGCTAGATGAGTACGTCCGACAGTTGGGGTATCAGACAATCGTGTTTAAACCTTCCTTGATCAAGGCTCGGCGATCCCAGCCTCGGATGGCAGAGCAGTTAGGCTGTTTGATTCTTCCGAGCGTGTGCCGCTTACCTGGCTTGTCTCAGTATCGGCCGATTGAAGCAGAGATTTTGGCGCGTGCAATCGCCGTGATTGCAACGCAAGAGTCTCATCCCAGGGCAGAGTACGCACTGAGTGTTATTCATGATATCGCTGCGTCAGCAGACACCCGCGAGTCGTGATTTGTAGGGAGTAAAACTGTGAAAGGAACACATGAGTATCGTGATGATCCGCGCAACGCGGATATCTTAATTAACATCAACGGCGAATTGTTTGCTCGCGATCAAGCGAAGGTGTCGGTATTTGATTCCGGCTTTATTTTGGGCGATGGCGTGTGGGAAGGTCTGCGCGTACATAAAGGTAGGGTCGCTTTTTTGGATGAGCATCTAGACCGTCTCTATGAAGGTGCGAAAGCACTCGATCTTGATATTGGTATCACGCGTGCACAGATGATCGATCGCCTGTATCAAACGCTAGATGCGAATGGTATGAGCGAGGGCGTACATATTCGCCTCATGGTAACGCGAGGGATCAAAGCCACACCTTATCAGGATCCCCGGGTGACGATCTCGGACGCTACCGTGGTGATCATCCCCGAATATAAAGAAGCATTGCCAGAGACCTCTGATCGAGGAATTCGGTTGTTCACCGTGCATGTTCGCCGTGGCTATCCCGATGTTCAGGATCAAAAGCTCAACAGTCATTCCAAGATAAACTGCATCACTGCCTGTATCCAGGCAACCAAAGCGGGTGCAGATGAGGCGCTGATGCTAGATCCTCATGGATTTGTGGCTACTTGCAATTCGACACACTTTTTTATTGTTCGAAAGGGAGAGGTTTGGACATCGACCGGCGATTTTTGTCTTGGTGGCATAACACGAAGCAATATTATTCAGCTGTGCCGAGATAATGCGATTCCCGTGTACCAAAAGAATTTCAGTTTAACGGATGTCTACGGTGCGTCGGAGGCATTTGTGACAGGAACCTTTGCTGGCGTATGCCCCGTCATCGAGGTGGATGGTCGTCGGATTGGTGAGGGTGTGAAAGGTGCTATGGTGACTCGCTTACAAGCGCTCTATCTGGAGCGCATCGAGCAGGAAACCCGGTAGTGAGCCTTCGTCTTGCAGTCTGGTCGGGCCCTCGCAACTTATCGACTGCGATGATGAGGTCTTGGGAAAATCGAGATGACTGCGAGGTGCTCGATGAGCCATTCTATGGCTATTATTTGAGTAAAACGGGTCTAGCTCATCCTGATGCTGAGCAGGTGATGGCGTCGCAGAGTCTGAAGTGGGAAGACGTCGTCGCACAGTGCAGAAGTGATGCGCCTCTCGGGAGCGCTATTTACTATCAGAAACAGATGACTTTTCATCTGCTACCTGAAATAGATCGAGATTGGCTGTCGGAGGTTACGCATTGCTTTTTGATCAGAGATCCGCGTCTCGTTGTCGCATCTTACGCCGCTATCAGAGAAACGCCGACTCTTGACGATTTGGGTTTCGCTCAGCAAGCCGAGCTTTATGAATCTGTTTGTCAGGCGACAGGAAGTGAACCACTGGTGATTGATAGCAGCGACTTCCTGAGCAATCCTCGGCGCTATTTGCAAGCGTGGTGCGATATCTTGCAGATCCCCTTCACTGAAAAAATGCTGTCATGGCCTTCAGGGCCCCGAGCGACTGATGGGGTTTGGGCGCCACACTGGTACCGTTCGGTTTGGGCGTCCACGGGATTTGCGAGCGCACCTGTCGAGCCAAAGCCATTACCCGCTCACCTGAAGGCCTTGGCCGATGCTGCAAAACCGTATTACGAGGCGCTTTATCGGCGGAGATTGGTCCCGAAAGAGCGCCTATGAAAAGAGGTAAGAGGTGCCCTGATCGGACTGATAGCGAGCCTTATGATAGGCTCGACTTGTCGTAGGTGAGGTTAATTCACGGTCTGAGCGGCCACATTTGGTTGATCAATTTAAGGAGGTAGCAATGACACGATTAATGAAGAGTTTGGTGATGCTGTTTGGGTTGTTCGCAATGCAGGTTCATGCCCAGCAGTCCGCCTTTCAGCAAGACGGGTACATCTCTGGGTTTGGGCCTTTTGTCCGTATTCCCGGTGACACAATGATGCCAAAAGAGGCTGAGTTCAAAGTTGCCTTTGATACGGGTGTTGCTGCGGCACCTGGCACCGTCAACAAAACGATGGTTGCCGCTGCGCGGTTTCTTAACATGCATGTGGATGCCGGAATTTCGCCCGATAAAATAGACCTTGTTGTGGTGATCCATGGGAGTGCAGGCGCAGATGTCGGCACTGCCGCTTATTATGAAGATCAGCACCTTCAAGCCAATGCCTCGGCACCCCTCGTCTCTGCGCTGATTGAAAAAGGTGTTAAGTTTATCGTGTGCGGACAGAGCGCGGCTTTTTACGGTATGAGCTCAGGAGATTTTATGCCCGGGGTTGAAACAGCACTGTCAGCAATGACCGCTCACGCGCTCCTGCAGCAGCAAGGCTTCACACTGAATCCCTTCTGAGTTTCGTCTCTACGCTTTTGAAGTTAAATGGTTCAGTGGCAGGGCTGTGGTGGCTTTAATCGTTTCCATCACGAAACTTGAGCTGACATCGAATAAGTTGGCCCTGATAAGTTGCTGGTACACACGGTCGTAGTCATCCATATCGGTTACGGCGGCCTTGATGAGATAGTCAAGGTCGCCACTCATCCTGTGTACTTCAAGAATCTCGGGAATCCCTTCTACGACGTCTCGGAACTGGCGTGACCATGTGTCGTTGTGCTGATTTGTGCGAACTGAAACGTAGACAGTCAGTGGTAGATGAACCTTTCTCGCATTTAGCAACACGACTCTTCGATCGATAACACCGGAATCTTCGAGCTTTTTAATGGCGCGCCACAAAGTGGATTTCGACTGGTGGAGTTTGTCAGACAGTTCCGAGATGGAAATATCTGCATCATGTTGAAGTGCCTCTAAAAGCTGGCGTTCGAGATTAGTAAATGACATATATTTCCGATATTTATCATTAAATTGGTATTTTACTCCATTTTTTAATCTTTATAAGAATTTTTTAGGAATAAAAAACCGCATATATAGGCGTATCATTTCGTAGCTAAAATATGAGCAAGAGGTGTGATGCAATGCCCGCAGCGGTGGTGGAAACTCAAGTCGGACGACAAGATCTGGTGTACTGCGACTTTGGCGCGTCGGGTCGAGCAGACCCTAGTGTCGAGCATTACATGACGACTCAGGTGATCCCATTTTTCGCAAACACACACAGTGAGTCATCACTTTGTGGGCAGAGAACAGGCCAACTTCGGGAGCAG
>CBFHJC010000135.1:0-5669 GCA_965656045.1 Aequoribacter sp. | reverse complement strand
CTGGCTATATCTGCGGCGAGTGAGCTTCGCGACAGATTGCCAGCTAGCACCGGGAGCGTTTGCCGATGTCTACCTGCCAAAGGAGCGGGCGGTCATTTTGCTGCAACCTGAATCAGCCCGGGCGGGCGAACTCAAGCGATTCATAGAGACTCAGGGCGTGTTTCAGTCTACGGGCTATCCACTGGCTATTTTTACTGCTGAACAATCTGGTCGTTTAGAGTGCGAACTCGACGCCTGGCTCAAAACACTCTGGTCGGGCCTCGATACAGCCAGAGTCTGAGTTGTCGAAACGCCGCAGCTGATACTGTTGGACTCTGATTCTTTTGTGACGCTTCGCTTTGGTCTGATTCGTTCTGATTCGTTCTGATTCGTTCTGATGTGTTGATCTAGCCCGGTCTGCGTCGCAGAATAACGCCACACTCAGTGTGGTGTGTGTACGGAAACTGATCAAAGACAGCCCACTTTGCAATCTCGTGGGTGTCCGAGAGCTGTATCAGGTCTCGTGTCAGTGTTTCTGGATTACACGAGATATAAATGATGGTCGGAATGGTCGAGGCCAACTGAAGAGAATCGGCGTCGAGTCCGGCACGAGGCGGATCAACTAAAATACTATCGAATTGATAGGTTTGCAGCGGCCTCTGGCTGTTAGCAAGTCGCCTGAATTCGCGGTCTCCCCGAATCGCTTGAGCCGTTTCTGCTGCATTCAAGCGAATGATATTAAGCGTATCAATCTGGTTTAAGGCGATATTTTCTTGCGCCGCTTTCACCGAGGATTTAGAGACTTCGGTGGCTAGAACGTACCGGAATCGACGCGTGAGCGGGATACTGAAATTGCCTAAACCACAATAGAGCTCCAATAAATCGCGTTCAGTGTCGCCCACCTGGGCCGAGACCCATTCGATCATTGATTGATTAATCGATGCATTGGGTTGAGTAAACCCCTGTTCATAATGCCGGTAGTAATAGGATTCGTCGTGAATCTTAAGCTGCTCTGAAACGTATTCATCACTCAGCACTATTTTTTGTTTGCGACTGCGACCGATCATCTTGCAGTCCAGAGCAATTCCGAGCGCTGTGGCTTGTTCTTCCCAATCTGAATCGAGGGCTCGATGGTAAATGAGTGTAAGAAGACATTCGCCGGTGGTTGTGGTTAAGAATTCCAGTTGGAACAGCTTGCGCTTGAGCACATCGCTCTGGTTTAACGCGTCGACCAGTGGCTCGAGCCGAGATTGGATCGCGATGCTACCAAAAGGATACTGAGTGATTTCGATTGGCATACGGGGTTCAGCGGGGTCGAACATCGCTAAGAACAGACGGTCGTTGGCATGCCAAACGCGGAATTCAGCGCGCATTCGAAAACCAGATTTGGGAGAGGCAAATACTGTGGGTTCTAGTTCAGTAACGGGTGCCAAGAGTGCGCGTACAGACTCCACTTTGCGTTCGAGAAGGGTTTGATAGCAGTCTGGCTGGAAATCATGGGGTAACACGTCATATTCCTTAGGGGGTCGGCCAAAAAAATGTGTGGTCGAAGTGCATTGTAAGCTCAAGCCACTGAGCGTAGTCGATGAACTGTTCATCGCTATCTACTGCGGGCTTATCGACTAGCCAATAGCGGGGCGGTCTCAGCGCCCTGAGTTGTTGCAAGTGTTCGGCCGAGATGGCGGCTGGGTCACACAGGAGTAAAAGAGCAGAGTCAGACCAGTCATCACCTGCACCGTGGTGTAAAAACGATGCCAGTGAGTCGGGTAGCAGAATAATGAGTGTGCGTGGGCGGTTCATCGCAAAGTGGGTGTGCCGTCGCGCCGCTTCACACAGAGATCACTTGCGCGGCAGAGGTTAGGAGTGCTGACAGGTGTGGATATCCGATGACGATTTCTCCACCAAACTCTTGCAGCTGTTCGATTGAACGCGTCTGGCCTTGATTGGGGGGTTCACTGAGCCAGACCGAGGTTGGCAACCCCATTACCGCGTACATTGTTGCAAGGTCAAAGACTGCGCCCCTGGCTGTTGTGCTGATGATAACGATACGCTCAGCCATGATACTGACTCGGAAAGCTCGCTATCCGAGCCACTTTTTGTGTAGCTGCTATCCAGGTGGCGTGTCCAATTACCTCGAATTGCTGCGATGGGTTATCACGATGGGGCAGATCAGCAAACGCGGTACTGCACACGCTCAGCGCTATTGCGTGCTGATCGGCTATTTCTTGCCAAACTGCTGCGGCCTGCTGGTTCTCGGGCAATGCAATTGATGCAGCCTGGTCAACGAAGTAGATCATCGAGACAGCGTGCTGTGAATTTTTAGTCGCCTGAGCGTAGCGAACCGCATGCTGGTGCATTGTTTCGCTTGGTGCGGCCGAGATAATGAGTGCAAGGGTCATAAGAGACTAGGGCGTCTTGTGACGCCCTAGGGAGGTTCGCTTAATCGTCGCCAGAAAACGCTGTGATTAGATGAAGCAAATGGATGAACAGGTTGTATATGTTGAGATATAACGACACTGTTGCTCGAATATAGTTGGTTTCGCCACCGTTGATAATACGGCTGGTATCAAACAGGATCAGACCAGACATAATCATGACGACTGCGGCCGATACTGTGAGTGACAGTGCGGGGATCGCCAAGAAAATATTGGCAATCATTGCAACTACCGCAACCAGTAGGCCGACCATCAAAAACCCACCCATAAACGAAAAATCTTTGCGCGTTGTGAGTGCGTAAGCCGAGAGACCAAAAAAGACCAAAGCAGTCCCGCCAAGTGCCTGCATAACAACCGCAGGACCGTTAGGCATCGCGAGATATGCGCTGAGCATTGGGCCGATTGACGCACCCATAACCGCGGTAAATGCGAATATCGCAACCAAGCCTTTGCTTGAGTCGGCAGTTTTATGCACCACAAACAACAGACCAAATCCGACCAGCATCATAACGAGTGCTGCGCCTTGGCTGAGTCCTACCGCCATTGAAACGCCGGCGCTCATTGCGCTGACCAAAAGAGTAATAGCTAACAATAGGTAGGTGTTTCGAAGCACTTTATGTGTGCTGACCAGTGACTCTACCTGACCGCTAGCGTTCGTGTAGACCGGTTTTCCTTGCATTGTCGTACTCCTAAATAAAACATGACGCGCCATTACGGCAGCGCTTTAATAGTAATGATGATCGTGTGAAATTACACCTGTTTTTAACGAAAAAAACCGGCGTGAAGCCGGTTTTCTAATTCGTTCTAGCCCTCTGTGGTTATAGCGAAGGGCTAAGACGTTCCCACTGGGCGCTATTGTCGGCCAGCACGGTATATTGGTACGCTACCCTAGTGCCGTGAGGCAGTGCTTCGAGACCGTTGGTTGCGGTGTCGTCGACTTTCAGGGTTTGCCCTTTGCTCAGGTCACATGATTCAGCACGTGATGCTGGGCGCGCTTTCTTGAATTCGATGTAGACATCAAGCCCGCGTTGGGCTGCCATACTCTTATTGACCACGCCGGTCAAAATACAATTTTGTGTTACGCCATCTGCGAAAGCAGGGCCACTGATTAATGCGAGAAGGCTCGTAGCCATCATGAACTTTTTAACCATAATTTAGACTCCTTTGAGTTATCTGTCGTCACGACAGTTTCATATCTTTGTAACATCATTGTCATCAAGATGTCACATTTGTAGGATACGCCTCTTTTTTTGGTTACGCAATACTCTGTGTGAAACCAGTGGTTAAGAGGGTTGGCGGGGTATTCAAGGTCATCTTTGTACCTACAGGCTGTTGTCTGAAATTCACATTACTTAGTGTTCAATCCGCAACCTGCAACCTGCAACCTGCAACCTGCAACCTGGGTTCGCAGTCCGCAGTCCGCAGTCCCGATACCGGATAGCGCGATCCGCACACCAGGTACCGTAATACGCAAGCCGCAGCCCCACCGCCGCGCAGTGCAACTCGCAACACGGCGACCTCGTTTGACCCGCATGACTTAATCCATCTACCGCCGGTGCTTAGCCAAGCTCAAAGAGGTCTAATGGATCTCATTGGGGATAGGGATCGCGGTCTCGGATTTGATTTCTTCGATTACGACGTAGGTATGGGTTTGCGAAACGAGTGGGATAGTGGCAAGTTTCTCGCCCAGAAAACGCTGGTAATGCTGCATATCGCGGCAGCGGATCTTGAGTAGGTAGTCAAAGCCGCCGGCAACCATGTGACAGGATTCCACCTCGGTGATGCCGCGCATTAGATCACCAAACTTCTTCAAGTTGTCGGTGGTGGTGCTGGTCAGCAGAACTTGTATAAAAGCCTGCGTGTTCGATTGGAGTTTGTTGGCGTCGAGGAGCGCCACGTAATGCTTGATGTAGCCTTCCTTCTCGAGGCGGCGTACGCGCTCTAAACAGGGTGTAGGTGATAATGCGACCTGCTCTGCCAGTTCGACGTTCGAAATTCGCCCATCTCGCTGCAGTATATAAAGTAGTTTGCGATCGATGCTATCGAGCTTTCGTGCTTTGGCGGTCATTTTTTTGCCTGCGATTAATAGAGTTAAACTCGGTCTAAAGGATTAAATACAGAATAAAATTCTGCTGCATTGCGATTCTAATATCAATAAATTCCGTGAGCGAGAACCGCGATGACAAATAACCTCAGCAAGTATTTCGACCAGATTCGGCACAAAGAGGCCCAGTCTGAGCCAGCCTGTGTTCAAGACCTGCTTCAGGTATTAACGCATGTGGCGCACGACTCAGCGTCAGTGCAGGCAGATTCTGAGGCTCTGATTGCGGCCTGTCGGGCCCGTAAGCATGAGGCGGGGAGTCTCGATGCATTTTTACAAGAGTTCGGTTTATCGAATCGAGAAGGTGTTGCTTTGATGTGCCTTGCGGAAGCACTACTGCGTGTGCCTGACGCTGAGACAGCAGATCGCCTGATCGCAGAAAAGCTGGGCAAGGGAGAATGGAGTGCTCATAAAGGCCAGTCTGAGTCTTTGTTTGTGAACGCCTCGGTGTGGGGGTTGATGCTCACCGGGAAGGTAATCGATCTACACGATGACTCCGAACCTGATGGCAGCAATTGGTTCAGCCGCATGCGCACTCGATTAGGTGAGCCTGTGGTTCGTCGAGCGGTTTATGCCGCGATGCGGATCATGGGTGGACAGTTCGTTTTGGGCAAGGATATGCGTCAGGCGCTTAAGAAAAGCCAGTCAGATAAAACACAAGGCCTCCGGTTTTCGTTTGACATGCTTGGCGAAGGGGCGAGAACAGCGGCTGATGCAGAGCGTTACGCGAAATCGTACTCAGATGCCATTGCAACGATCATAACGCACAGAGCAAGCGAGCAGGTTGAGCTCAGCGATGGGATTTCGATTAAGCTTTCCGCGCTTCACCCACGCTTCGACCAATTACAGCTGGATCGGGTCGAGCAAGAGCTGTATCCAAGAGTTTTGGCGCTGGCACTTCAGGCGAAAACGGGTGGTATTGGGTTAAGCATCGACGCCGAAGAGGTGGAGCGGCTGGAGCTCAATTTGCGCATCTTCGAGAAACTGGCACGTGAGCCCCAGTTGTCGGGTTGGCAGGGGCTGGGATTTGTCTTGCAGGCTTATCAGACGCGTGCGATCGCTGTCTGCGACTGGTTGATTGCTCTGGCGAAGGAAACAGACCGCCGTCTTATGGTGCGACTCGTGAAAGGCGCCTACTGGGATCGAGAGGTTAA
>CBFHJC010000134.1:0-5691 GCA_965656045.1 Aequoribacter sp. | reverse complement strand
AACCCTGTTTAAAATGTTGGTCGGCACAGAGCATCCCGATGCAGGAACGATCTCTGTTGGCGAGACAGTCAAGATCGCCTACGTGGATCAATCCAGAGACGAGCTCTCCGGCGATAAGACTGTTTGGGAGGAAATCTCAGATGGTTTGGATGTGATGCGCATCGGCACCTATGAAACCAACTCGCGATCTTACTGTGGCCGATTCAACTTTAAAGGCAGTGATCAGCAAAAATTTGTGAAGGATCTATCGGGCGGGGAGCGCAATCGTCTCCACCTCGCCAAGCTCTTGAAGCAAGGTGCGAACGTGCTGTTGCTGGATGAGCCAACCAACGATTTAGATGTCGAAACCTTGCGAGCACTTGAAGAAGCCGTATTGGCCTTTCCCGGAAGTGCGATGGTGATCTCTCACGATCGTTGGTTCTTAGATCGGGTTGCCACTCATATCTTGGCTTATGAAGATGATGGCGGTGTGATATTTCACGAAGGCAATTACACCGATTATGAAGAAGATCGCCAGCGTCGTCTGGGAGCTCAAGCTAAGTCACCCCAGCGGGTGAAGTACCGAAAGCTTAAAAGCTAAGGGCGGTTGCTTATACCCAAGTATTGCGATGCTTGGCTGGCTCATGCAAACTGATCCAATCGGTTGATACGAGGTGGTGAGTATGAGCAACGAGATAGATCGTCGGAGGTTCGTACGTGTCGTGGTAGAAATACCGTGCGAGATCCGCCAAGGGTCGTCTGTTTGGCACCGCACTCTGGTGAACTTGTCACTCGCGGGGGTCGGCGTTGATGAGCCTCCTAATTTCGATGCGCAGTACAATGAACCTTTCACAATTGTTCTAGATCTCGATTCTGGCCCGGTAGAGTTGCACGCTTATTTGCTGCATACCGGCCGATCTCAACTTGGATTCTCTATTGACCACCTCGATGCAGACACGCTCGCAGCGGTGCGCTCAATAATGGAAGCTGAACTTGATAATCCAGCGGTACTTAACGATGAATTGCAGGCGTTGATGCTGCATTAGCGTCGTCAGAGTTTGGTATGAATTGAAAGGACGTGAGAGGCGTTAGATTAAACGTCCGGCACTAACATAAAATAGGCAGCGAAAGTGGCGGCCGTGATAATAAAAGAGGTGATTACTATGTTCGATTTGTTGATTCGCGGTGGAACCATTGTCGATGGCTTTGGCGGCACGCCGTATCAGGGTGATGTCGGTATTGTTGGTGATAAGATTGCCGCGATCGGTGCGCACTTGGGTTCAGCGAAGCGCGAAATTGATGCCACTGGGATGTTTGTGACGCCAGGCTTCGTAGATATTCACACCCACTACGATGGGCAAGCGACCTGGGATCAAGAGATGGCGCCCTCTTCGTGGCATGGTGTAACGACGATTGTGATGGGGAATTGTGGCGTAGGGTTTGCGCCAGCAGAACCGTCAAAGCACGATTGGCTAATCGGTTTGATGGAAGGTGTAGAAGATATTCCTGGCTCAGCACTTGCCGAGGGCATGTCTTGGAACTGGGAGACCTTCCCCGAATATTTGGATGCACTCGAGCAACTACCGCGTACGGTTGATGTTGCGGCTCAAGTCCCGCATGGGGCCGTTCGAGCCTATGTAATGGGCGATCGTGGCGCCGCCAACGAAGATCCCACCGAAACGGATATCGCACGCATGGCCGCGATCGTTGAAGAGGGTCTAAAGGCGGGGGCTCTCGGATTTTCGACCTCGCGAACCATATTACACAAGTCCATCGAAGGTGAGCTGGTACCCGGTACTACCGCGACCGAAGCTGAGTTAATGGGGATTGGTGCAGCTGTAGGGCGAGCGGGTCATGGTGTATTTGAACTGTCTAGCGATCTCTTGCCCGAGTGGGACGAATTTGGCTGGATGGGGCGTTTAAGCCGAGATTACGGCGTGCCCGTCACGTTCACCGCGCTTCAATCCCCGATTAAAGCAACCCCATTTGATCAACAGCTGAGTCAAATGCGAGCCGAAAACGCCAGTGGAGCAAGGATCTTGGCGCAAATATCAATGCGTGCCACCGGCTTGATACTCGGTTTTCAAGCGTCATTTCATCCCTTTAGTTTCAAACCCAGTTACCGCGCGATTGTGGAACAGCCGTGGGAACAACAGCTCAAGAGCCTTCAAGATCCGGCCTTTAAAGCTAAGCTTCTGGCTGAACCAAATGAGCCGATGGGTGGCGATTTGCAGATGATCGCTGACCTCATGGCAAACGCTTTTTCAATGCAGTACGCAATGGGTGATGGGTTTAACTACGAGCCAACCGTGGAAGAATCAATCGAGTACTTGGCATCTCAGGCGGGGATGTCCTCTGCTGAGTATGCCTATGATTTGTTATTGAGCGATAACGGTAACGGTTTCATCTATTTTCCCTTGCTGAATTATGCGGATGGCAATTACAACTTCTTAGAGCAGCCAATGCGGTCAGATGACTGTATTAATTCGCTCTCTGATGGCGGTGCCCACTGCGGTACGATCTGTGATGCGGCGGCAACCACATTCATGCTGCAATACTGGGTGCGCGACCGCAAGTCGGGGCGTATTAGTTTACAAGAGGCGATTAGGCGTCAGTGCCATGATACTGCGGTACTCTATGGGCTCAATGATCGCGGCGTGCTGGCAGAGGGATACCTAGCTGATTTAAATATTATTGATATGTCAGCGATTCGTCTTGGTGCGCCTTGGGTGGCGCGAGATTTGCCGGCTGGCGGTCGTCGTTTACTGCAGCAAGCCGATGGTTATGTTGCGACCATAAAATCTGGCTGTGTGACTTTTTTAGAGGGTAAAATGCAGGGGCCAACCCCGGGTGGTTTGATCCGTGGGCCACAAGCGGTACAAGCTTCATCGGCAGGGCGTGAGATGGCACAGTAATGATCTTGGCGTAAGAGCATTGTTGCACTGGCGGACAGTGCAGGTAGTGCCTTAAGCATGGTTGGGTGAGCTTTAAATCGATAAGGGATTGATAACAGTGTCTGCAAATCGGTTCGGTTGGGCTCAACTCAGGTCTCATGGGTGGCCTGTGCGTTTGTTCCTCGCGACGCTAACCACTGCACTAATGCTGTCAGACGACTTTGTGCAGCAGTTGTTTACCTCGGCCAATCTAGCGCAGCTTGAAGCAGAGTACCTTGTGACCCTCTGGGTGATTAATGTGCTGTTGTGGTGGACCGGTAAACGCTGGTTTGCCAATGCCGTGGTTGGTCTGTTCGCGGCCATGCAAATAGTGCAACTCAGTCATATCGCTATGACGGGAACACCACTGGCCCCTTATGATATTGGCAAGCTTGCCGCAACCTATAACGAGATTGGCTTAGCGCTGTCAGACTCCTTTATTGATCATAGCTACGTCATGGTGTCGTGGGCGCTGCCTTGGGGTTTGTGTGTTTGGGTGTTTAACCGCTATTTAACGGACACGTCTCGGGCGAGTTGGGTCCCACTGCTATTGGTGGTCTTGATATTGGGCAGCAAGCCTGAACGAGCAACCCGCAGAGATATGATTGCGTTTATGCCGGGACCAACGCGCAGCTCTTTGCATAATTCAATCAATTCTTTTTCGTTCTATGCGACTAGGATGCTCGGACGTGAGAGCGAGCTAGTGGCACCATCATTGTTAGATTATGAAGTGCGCCCGATCATCCAACCAGACGCAGCACCTGACAACATTGTGCTGATCATTGCTGATTCGCTGCGGCCTGATCGAATGCAGATCAACGGTTATCATCGTGCGACTACCCCTTATTTACAGTCCCTCGCAACGGCTAACGAATTGCAGTTCGTCCAGGGTCTGGCTGCATCGGTGGCGACAGGTGCTTCCCTACCTTTACTGATGAATGTGGTTCGTGAGCCCGGCCATTTATCTATGCTAAAAAATGCGACCGCAAATCTGTTTCGGCGTGCGAAAGAGGCCGGCTATAAAACCACATGGCTATCGACTCAGGAGTCGAAGGTACTTCACGGTCTAGGGGCGCAATATATTGATACGGTGCGAACGCTCGAAGATGACCCTATTTTAATTCAGCGATATGGCGACGATAGACTTCTGCAGTGGTTACATGAAATGCAGTGGGGAGATAAAAATTTCGTAGTGCTTTTGTCGAGAAGCGTGCATTCACCCTACGCCGATAATTATCAACACCTGGGCAACGCATCGGATTGGTGGCCCGATGATGGAAACCTGCCTCTCGAGTATCGACTTAACAATGCTTACGATAATGCATTGATGAACTTTGATCGGTTACTCAAGGATAAGATCACACGTTTAAAGGACACTTTACCCGGGGAAACGGTCGTTGTTCTGACCTCTGATCACGGACAAATGCTTGGCGAAAGTAATCGTTGGGGACACAATCGCTTATATCCAGCAGTTGCGTCGGTCCCTATTGTTGTGCATCAGTGGTATGCCACGCGGTCCTATCAGCGCACCTTTTCACTCCCTGATACCGACGTGATGAGTCATTATGAGTTAGGGCGCTGGCTGCTAAAACTCATGCAGTTTGAATTAATTAACCCGCAGTATGTACCTGATATACACTATTTTCAGGGCGAGGCAATCTATCAAGATAATCTATATAGACGTCTGATTGAAACTGAGTCGGGTGTATCCTTTTGTCAAGCAGGGCTCGTGAGTGATTATGTACCTCACGTCTGCGAGCTCGCGCGGTCGGACACCATAAACCTACCCTGATTCACGCCAAGTTTCGGGGGCGATTATTAAGGTCTGTACGGGTGGCGGGGTCTATTGCGGGCTGTCTTGAAGCTGACCACTCTATTTTGATTTCTCGGTTGGCCTCGCTGATAGTCATAGACCATTCGCTGACGCATGTGTAATAGGCTCAATGGCTTCTATAAAAGTGTGAGGCGAATACCCAATGACTCCAAATGATATTCACCAGAAAATCAAAGAGATCACAGGTCAAGGTGGCTACTTTGAGATTACTGAGACCCACCTGGGCGGTGCTGCTGTACCCATGTTCAAAAGTGCACCGCGCGATATGCTCGAGGTGGTATCCGCGGGACGTCAGTTTAGCAGTCAACCCTTCATGGTCTTTGAACAGTACCGTTATACTTTTGCTGACTTCTACAGTGAAGTCGATGCACTCAGTGCCTACTTGCAGCAGGCCATCGGTGTTCAAAAGGGTGATCGCGTTGCGATAGCGATGCAAAACTGTCCGCATTGGTCAGTCGCATTCTATGCGATTCTTTCGGCCGGTGCGGTGGCCGTTCCACTCAATAGCTGGAGTACTTCGGAAGAGCTACAGTTTCTGCTGACCAACGCCGACCCTGTTTGTGTGATCGTCGACCCTCGGCGCTTGGCCTTGATCCAAGCCTGCTTCCAGACACCACCTTGGCACATTATGGTGACTTCACAGCTAGACGAGGTCACTGCTTCTGACCACGTTATTGTGCTTGATGCTGCTCTCAAAGCAGCGAGTGCGCTCACATTTGAGCCCGTACAGGTCGATCCGCTTGCTGCAGCGATGATTATGTATACCTCGGGGAGTACCGGCAAACCTAAAGGTGTTGTATCGTCACACCGTTCAGTGGCACAGGCCATCATGAATATGCTCTACCTCGGATTCCTGACCGTGAGCGTAGAAGGCGTACGTGACTACAGGGGCGGTGCTACGAGTGAAACGGCTTTGCTGACAGTTCCCCTATTTCATGGGACTGG
>CBFHJC010000133.1:0-5704 GCA_965656045.1 Aequoribacter sp. | reverse complement strand
CAATCAAGTGATCCTAGGCAATTCGATCACACTCACACCGGGGACTCTCACTTTAGATATTTTTGAGGGTACTTTGCGTGTCCATACACTCACCGATGAAGGCGCAAGAGCTCTGTTGTCAGGTGAAATGCTGGACCGCGTCGGCCAGCTGAGTAAGGACACTTAAATGTTTGTCGTTACTGCCGCCGCCATCGCCGTCACCATGGCACTCGCTCTGCTCCGAGCAATTTTAGGGCCGAGTGAATATGACCGGATTCTCGCCATTAACATGTTTGGTACCAAAACCGTATTGCTGCTTGCGGTCTTATGCTTCGCAATGGGTCGACCTGACTTTTTAGATTTAGCACTGGCTTACGCACTGATTAATTTCATTGGCATTCTTGCGGTACTCGAATTTTTTAAACTCAAGGCAAATAATCAGGAGCGAGATCACAATGCTTGATCAAGCTCTCAATCTATTGAGTTGGGCACTTTTACTCGGCGGCAGCTTTTTTGTGATTGTCGGCGGCATCGGCTCCCTCAGAATGCCCGACCTGTATACCCGTATGCATGCTGCCAGCGTAACCGATAGTATGGCGCCGATTCTCATTTTGAGCGGCCTAATGTTGCAAGCCGGCCTCTCACTTTACTCGGTCAAACTAGCGGCAATCTTGGTATTCCTATTACTCACTGGGCCAACTGCATCAAACGCATTAGCAAGCACGGCACTGCTATCGAAGCAGCAAAAATCTGATGAGGAGCTCCTCTGATGCTCGCCATTTTTAGCCTTTTCTTACTAACGCTACTGGTGATTACAGCAGCCGCAGCGATTCAAGCAAGCAACTTATTCGTATCGGTCATGATGATGGGCATTTTTAGTTTGCTGATGGCCATCAATTTTTTCTTGTTGGATGCTGCCGATGTCGCCCTCACCGAAGCCGCGGTGGGCGCTGGCATTTCCACCGTTCTATTCCTAGGTGCACTCGCTTATCTCAACCCCCATGAACACAAGCACGCGCCGAAGCGGACACTCGGCCTAGTGTTGGTCTCCATTGGGGGGCTCCTAATGGCCTATGCCAGTTTTCATGCCCCAGAATTCGGCGACTCCAATGCACCGACTGCGCTGCATCTTACGCCCTGGTTTATGCAAACAACGGCAGAACAGATCGATATTCCCAACGTCATTACCGCCATTTTGGGAAGCTTCCGAGGCTACGATACACTGGGTGAAGTCTTTGTCGTCTTCACCGCTGGGATCGGCGTATTATTTCTACTGAGCTCGCCCAAACCTGCCTCTGTGTCCACGCCGAAAATGGTGGGCTTGCGACACTATGTGATTCCGCGACTGGTAGGCCGCCTCTTAATACCGTTTATTTTCCTCTTCGGCTTGTACGTGCAATTCCATGGCGAGTACAGTCCGGGCGGCGGATTCCAAGCTGGAGCACTCATTGCCGCCTCGATTATTTTATACGCGCTACTCGAAGGGCAAGATCGAGCACTCAAGGCCATACCCCAAACAGCACTCACCATTCTGATGTGTTCAGGCGCACTGCTCTATACCCTCGTGGGCATTGCCGGTCTTGTAAATGGGGGCTACTTTTTAGATTACAGTGTGTTAGCCGAGGATTCGGTCGTCGGTCAACAAATGGGGATTATCCTTATCGAGGCTGGCGTAGGAATGACCGTGACTGGCGTTCTGTTGAAGATCTTCCACGCTTTCGTGTCGCGAGGTCAATCACAGTGATTGTGCTGAGCTTTTACCACTATTGGGTATTCATAACACTGCTAATGATGGGCTTCTACACAGTCATCGTTAAACAAAATCTCGTTAAAAAATTGCTCGGACTATCGCTTTTCCAATCGGCAGTATTTCTGCTCTTTATTGGCGTTGCTAAAGTCACGGACGGGACCACGCCCATCTTGCACTCGGATGTAACCAACACCATTTTCTCAACACCGTTGCCACAAGTTCTTATTCTTACTGCGATTGTTGTTGGCATTTCAACAAGCGCCTTAGGGTTGGCTATTATCGTGCGTATTAAAGAAGCCTACGGCACCATAGAAGAAGACGAGATCCGTAAACAGGACAGTGCTCAATGATGTGGTCTAGTCACTATCCTGTGCTGCAAGTCGTTCTTCCCATGCTGATGGCGCCCTTCATTATTATGCTGCGGCCCGCCAGACTAGCTTGGTTAGCTGCAACAGCGACCAGCCTGCTCGCGTTTGCAGTGTCGGTCGCGCTGGTTAACTTAGTCAATGACTCGGGTGCGATGAGCTACCCGGTGGGGGGTTGGGCTGCCCCTTATGGCATTGAGTTACGCGTCGATTCGCTCAGCGCCCTGATGCTACTGATTGTTTCGGGGGCGTCTTCGCTCGCTCTGCTGAGCAGCTACCGCAGTTTAATGACAGAGATTGGCGAGGATAGACTCAGCCTATTTCTATCTGCATGGATGCTGGTGCTCGCTGGTCTCTCGGGCATTTTGGTGGCAGCTGACGCGTTCAATATTTTTGTGTTTATGGAAATTGCCTCTCTCGCGAGCTATGTCCTAGTCTCTGGCGGTGGCGATCGCCGTGCGCTACCGACGGTCTTCAAATATCTCGTCATGGGCACCTTGGGTGCTACGTTTTATCTGATTGGCGTAGGCCTTATCTACATCATGACAGGCACATTAAACCTCGCGGACATGGCCATTCGGATTCAGGATGTGCAAGACCCTATCCTCTTTTTCGCTGCAGCGGGCTTTATTTCTGTGGGTCTGGCCTTAAAAGCAGCTATTTTCCCACTCCATGCGTGGCTGCCCAACGCCTACACCTTCGCACCGCACGCCGTCAGCGTATTTTTGGCCGCATGCTCCACTAAGGTCGCGTTGTACGTTTTCTTCCGAGTTGATTTCGCCCTGTTTCAAGGGAACCTTGGGCACCATGCCGAACAGTTTTCGCTCTATCTCATGCCGATGGCCCTCGCCGCCATTCTCTATGGATCGGCAATGGCTATCAGAGAACCCCTAGTTAAGCGCTTATTTGCTTGGTCTTCTATCGCGCAGATCGGCTACATCATTCTTGGCGTGTCCTTGCTTACGGAAGCCTCGATATCAGCCGCCCTGCTGCACATGTTCAACCACGCTCTCGCCAAAGGCGCTTTATTCGTTGGCGTTGTCGCGCTCGCAGCGCATACGCGCAGCCTCAGCCTGCAGGGCATAGCTGGGCTTGGGCGAAACCATCCCGTCATTGGGACCGCTATCGTACTCGCCGGTTTGAGTCTGGTTGGCATCCCAGGTACCGCTGGGTTTATCAGTAAATGGCTACTGATCGAGGCCATCATCGAACACCAGCGCTTTGTCATACCTCTTCTTGCAGTCGTACTCATAAGTTCGCTGATGGCCGTGGTTTACATCGCTAAAGTCGCAGAAGCCCTATTTTTTGCGGACGCGCCCGATCCAGCAGCACCAAGCCGGGTCTCAGCTGCAACTGCGATATTGCTTATCGTGGTACTCGCGAACCTCTTTTTCGGTATCGCTCCACAGTTTCCGATCGGTCTTGCTGAGCAGGCGGCACAACTACTTCTCTTAGGGTCAGCCACATGACAGACCCCAGCATCCTCATATTACCCTTATTGATCCCGGCGCTAGGTGCCATTGTCATTGGGTTGTGCGGCAAAATAAGCCCCAATGTTCGGGAAACCGCAACCTTTGTAACTGCATTGTTACTCGCTGTTGTGGTCTGGCAAATTGCGATTGCAACCGCTCAGGGCGATCGCGCCAGTTTCGTTCTTGCGAACTTATCCAGCACGCTGTCGATAAAACTCCATGTCGAGCCCTTGGGTGCACTTTTCGCAACGCTCGCATCGAGCCTGTGGATCGTAAACTCTCTCTATTCAGTGGGCTATATGCGTGGTAACAAAGAACAGCATCAGACCCGCTTTTACCTCTTTTTTGCAGTCTCCATAGCAGCAGCTATGGGTGTCGCACTTGCTGGTAACTTATTTACCCTATTTTTATTCTACGAAGTACTCACGCTGGCCACCTACCCTTTGGTCACGCATAAAGGCGATGCAGCGACCATTAAATCGGCGCGCGTCTATTTGGGTATCTTAATGGGCACCTCGATTACGCTGTTCCTGCCAGCGGTGATTTGGGTGACCAGCCTGGGTGCCGGCGATTTCACTTTAGGCGGCACACTCCAAGACTACGTCGATGCACCCACCGCCGGGTTACTCCTCGCCTTGTTTGTTTTTGGTATCGGCAAAGCTGCCATCATGCCAATACATCGCTGGCTACCCGCGGCCATGGTGGCACCAACGCCAGTCAGCGCATTGCTTCACGCAGTGGCTGTGGTCAAAGCGGGTGTCTTCAGTATTACTAAAATCATTTTGTATATTTTTGGTGCCGACTGGCTGTTTGGCTTGGCAACCTCACAATGGCTCATTTGGATCAGCGCTTTCACAATCATCGCTGCCAGCGTAATCGCTCTGCGCCAAACGAATCTCAAGCGTCTGTTGGCTTACTCCACCATCGGTCAGCTGTCGTATGTCATTATGGCGACCTCGATTCTCAAGCCAATGGCAGAGATCGGCGCGGCGCTGCACATGGTGGCGCACGCTTTCGGGAAGATCAGCTTGTTCTTTGCCGCTGGCGCTATCTATGTCGCGAGTAAAAAAATTGATATCACACAGCTTGCCGGCATCGGGCGCCGTATGCCCATCACCATGGCGGCCTTCACCATCGGCGCTCTAAGCATGATTGGCGTGCCCCCGACCGGCGGCTTTGTGTCGAAATGGTATATTCTCGGTGGCGCATTCGAGGCCGATAACTATGTCGCCATCTTTACAATTATCATCAGCACGGGCTTGAACGCGGCCTACTTCCTGCCGATTATTTATGCCGCTTGGTTCTTGAAAGAAGATCAGCCGCCCAAAATAGATCATGGCGAAGCGCCTTGGCCTATGGTGGTAGCCATTTCAATCACCGCGCTACTCACGATTGGCTTTTTCTTCTTCAACGCGCCGGTGATCGATTTAGAGCGACAACTGGTTGAGGGACTCATGTGATGCAAGATAACAACACCCAGCGAGTCATCCATCGCGCTTGGTTTATCTTTGCCGTGATTCTGGTTACTACCTTGATAGTAGAGTGGTTCGTTCCTGGGAAAACACCCTTCGAGTCTTCCCACTGGTGGAGCTTCGGCGCTGTATTCGGATTCTTCAGCTGTTTTTTGATGGTCGTTTTTGCCAAGCTTTTAGGCTTTGTATTAAAGCGATCCGAAGACTATTACCAGGAGGCTCAGGATGATTGAGCTTCTCCCACCCGCGCTCATTTTACTCACGTCAGCTCTATGGATCGCGCTTGTTCCAAACGTTTGGCACAGGCTTGGGTTATTCTTCGGCCCCGTGTTAACCCTGTATGCCATCTGGATGGTACCCGATGGCGTTTCACTAACAGCGCCATTTTTGGATTATCAGCTTGAGCTGATCGAGGCGAGTCCTGAGCGGCGTTTATTCGCAACAATCTTTGCCATCATGGCCGGTGTCGGCGGCCTGTATGCGTTCAACCATGCGCGCCGATTAGAACTCGCCAGCGCCTTCGCATACGCATCGGGTGCAATCGGGGTGTGTTTCGCAGGTGATCTCATTACCTTATTCCTATTTTGGGAATTGATGGCCCTGTTCTCTACGCTGGTGGTCTGGTTCGGCGGGACACCGGGCGCTAGAGCTGCAGGCGTGCGCTAT
>CBFHJC010000132.1:0-5815 GCA_965656045.1 Aequoribacter sp. | reverse complement strand
AGTTGGCTGTCGCCGCCCAGCGCACGCGTAAGACGCTCGATGAACTGGTGGTAGAAACCGCTGCAGACGGCATCATTACCGGGTTTGCGAGTATTAATCGCGACCTCGTTGGGGGCGAGGCCTCGCGGGCCGTGGTCATTATTAATGACTATACGGTTCTTGCGGGTACTCAGGGATATTTTCATCATCACAAACTCGACCGAGCCATAGCGAAAGCGCGCGAGTGTCGCTTACCAGTGGTTATGTACACCGAGGGCGGCGGTGGCCGACCAGGGGACGAGGACGTCAAGACGCAGATTGCGGGTTTGAATATTGCTTCGTTTCGCGATTGGGCGGGCTTAGGTCAATGGGTCCCCAGAATTACGGTGAATCACGGCTATTGCTTTGCCGGTAATGCGGCCTTATTCGGAGCCGGTGATATCCGGATAGCCACCCGCGCGTCGTGGATTGGTATGGCAGGTCCCGCCATGATCGAGGGCGGTGGTATCGGAAAATTCAAGGCGACTGATATTGGCCCTGCTGAGAGCCAGTATCGCAATGGCGTGGTCGATGTGTTGGTCGAGAACGAGGAAGAAGCGACTCGAGTGGCCCAAAAGGTGCTCAGTTACTTTCAAGGCAAGATAGCGAATCGCCCCCCAGAGAGCGCGCTATCGCTGCGCGATGTGATCCCTGAAGACCGGCGATGGGCGTATCCTGTTCGTCCTATCATTGAAGCGATTGTTGATCAGGACTCATTCATTGAAATGAGTCGTGTTTATGGTCGAAGTGTGATTACGGGCCTAGCTCGACTGGGTGGCGTTGCAGTGGGTGTGATCGCGAATGATTGCCAGCAGTTGGGTGGGGCAGTGGATGCCGAGGCCGCTGATAAGGCGGCGCGGTGGTATCGGTTGTGCCAGCGATTTAATCTGCCGTTGGTGTCATTTACCGATACACCCGGCTTCATGGTGGGTCCCGACAGTGAAGCACAAGCCGCGGTCACCAGAATGGCAGCACTGTTTGAAGCGGGTGCCTCGTTTTCTGCGCCCCTGGTCGCAGTGTTTTTGCGTAAAGGCTATGGTTTGGGCGCGATGGCCATGACCGGTGGCAGTTTTGCTACGCCCTGTTATGCCGCGTCGTGGCCCACGGGAGAATTCGGGGGAATGGGACTTGAGGGCGCAGTGCGTTTGGGGTACCGCAAGGAGCTGGAAGCGATTGCTGATCCAACGGAGCGACAGGCATTATTTGAGCAGTTGGTAGGCCAGTTGTACGATATCGGTAAAGCAACTGAGGCCGCTTCGCATCTAGAGATCGATGCGGTAATAGATCCGGATGACACGCGCAAATTCATTATGCTCGCCTTGGGGGCGGCTGGTGTTAGGATAGACCCCAGCGACCAGTAAGCGCGATTGGACGAGTATAACGATAAGGAGAAAACCATGAGTAAGTTATGGGTACCGCTGTTCTGCGGCATATGCTTAACCAGTGCGAATGCAATGGCGCAAGAGAAGCAGTTGTTGTGGGGGGATACCCATCTGCATACGAGCTACTCCTTCGACGCTTACACCAACGGTAATCGCTCTGCAGATCCAGCAACAGCGTACCGTTACGCCTCTGGCGAGCCAGTGATTCATCCTTTCCATAGGGCGCGTGTACAGATCCAGACGCCACTGGATTTTTTGGTGGTGAGTGACCATGCCGAGTTTATGGGTGTTATCAAGCACATTTATGAGAACGGTGGCAGTAATGCTGACTTGGGGTGGCGTGACTGGATCGGTGCTGAGATTACGGCTTGGCTGTTGCGTAGATCGGTAAAGAACGATACCAGTCTGAAGTTTTTTGGTGCGCTTTTACCAGAGCATTCAGATCCGGGAGAAACCGCCGCGGCAATGGCAGGCACTGGCTACGAAGCGAGTACACTGATGCCCGATATTGCCAGTGTAAGAGTCAATGCTTGGGAAGATATCAGTGCCATCGCAGATCGCTATAACTCGCCCGGCGAGTTTACAGCCTTGATTGGATGGGAGTGGACTGGCACACCGGGTGGGGCCAACCTTCATCGGGTGGTGATAACGGATGCCAATGCTGAGCAAGCGACACGTATCTTCCCCTTTTCCTTTAATGATTCACCGTTTCCGGAGGACCTTTGGTCTTTCCTTGAGCAAGCCGAGAACTCAACTGGTGCGAGATTTATCTCGATCCCTCACAACTCGAATTTGTCGAAAGGTTGGATGTTTGACACCAAGTCCCTGCGCGGAGCACCAATCGATGAGGCGTATGCGCGCAATCGTGCGAAGTGGGAGCCAATCGCCGAGATCACTCAGATCAAGGGTGATTCAGAAGCGCATCCAGAGTTGAGCCCCAATGATCCTTTTGCAGGCTATGAACTGTATCCGCATTACCTCGCCCGGGGCCGCGATACGCCCTATCAAGCGCACCCCGGCGATTACTTGCGCAGCGCCTTAAAACGCGGATTAACCCTTGAACAACAAACAGGTGTTAACCCTTACGCGCTGGGTTTCATCGGCTCGACTGATTCACACACGGGCCTGGCGTCCGCCGAGGAAGATAATTTCCATGGCAAAATGGCCCTCGATTCAACACCTGAGCGAAAACAAGCGCAGTGGGGCGACGATGCGGGTCCGAGTGGCTGGTCAATGTCGGCTGCCGGTCTTGCAGCCGTGTGGGCTGAGTCGAACACACGGGAAGCGATTATCGATGCCATGCGCCGCAAGGAAGTCTACGCGACCACGGGGCCTAGAATAGCCTTGCAGATGTATGCACTGGCCAGTGGTCAACAGGTGAATCTTGAGAGCAGCACAGCGGTGGCAGACTTACGGGCGTTTGCGGCGCCGATGGGTAGTAGTCTGAGTGCAGACGATAGAGCAGAGTTTCGATTGGCGATTATGGCCAGTCAGGATCCGTTGGGCGAGCCTCTCGAGCGTGTGCAAGTGGTCAAGGGTTGGGTTGATGCTGACGGTAAAACATATGAGCAGGTAATAGACGTTGAGGTCGCCAACGCGGCGGGCACGCCAGCGTTTAGCGTGATTTGGTCTGATCCAGATTTCGACCCCCGAGTATCCGCTTTTTACTACGCTAGAGTGCTGCAAGTCCCCTCAGAGCGACACTCAAACTTGGATGCTCGTGCACTTGAACTCGCCGATTCAGGGTTTCCTGAAATGATTCAAGAGCGCGCCTACTCGTCACCCATTTGGTATCGCTAATGATGGGTTGCGATTAAGCGAAGAGCGCAAACTGCGTTAGTCGCTGTCGATAACGCCTTTAGGCCCAGATCGAGATCGTTGTTAAGACGGTCTCTGTCTTGGTCGAAAGTGGTGTCACCGGTTTGGGTCAAGCGATCCAAACGAGTGAGTTCAGCTTGCACGAAAGTGGTGTATTGAGCGCGTGCTTGCGCGATCTGTTGTTCTGCAGCGCTGTTCGCCAAGGCTTCTGAGGCCGCAATGAGTCCTGTTAACTCAGATCGAATTTGGCGAATAATTGTGGCTGCAGCTTTGTTGGGAATCGGTTCTAACCGCGTATCGAGCACAGCGGGAGTGAGTGCTTGAGCAAGATCTCGACCATTGATATCCACAACGAAGCGAGTCGGAGAGCGCGGTAAAAACCGTTCTAGATCCAAATAAGCTGGCGCACTTACGCGCGTCACCGCGACGGCCTCGAGGAGTAAAGTGCCCTCGGGCACGGCATTTAGCGTGAGTCGTGCAAAGCTGGCACTACCTACAGTATCGGTAGTGAATATTTCAAGGATGTCGCACACAAAGGGGTGTTCCCACGTGAGAAAAGCCCAGTCCTCGCGACTTGCTGCTGTCGTGCGCGAGAGGGTCCCCGTAAAACTTTCATCGTCAAAGTAGGCTAGCAGGCCTTCGTGAGTCTGCTCAGAGGCCTTTAATATCCAGGTCTCCTCTGAATGAGATTCAAGTTCAAACTGTAACACGTCGCCTGCAAGCTCGAGGAATTCAAGTAGCTCGGGGTCGCTATCCTTGGACTGTATCGCCGCAATGGTTGCAGCAGCTCGATCTGGGTCAAACGAGTGGCGCTCAAGGAGACGGTTGCGACCATCGGCGAGTGTCTGTTTCACTTGTTCGGTTGCTTTCGCGACGTCCGACAAAAATTCCTCGTCTGCAGCTGGCGCTACGAGATATTGACTAAGCCTGCTCGCAAACTGCTGGTGAAGGGATTCGGCACCGGCGCAGTGTTCGGTAAAGACTTCAAGGCCTTGCGCGTACCACCGGAATAAGAACTCTTGCGGCGTTGCCTGACAATACGGTACGTGAATGTGAATGGTGCCTTCCTGTCCGATACGATCCAGTCGACCGATACGTTGCTCGAGTAAATCAGGAGACAAGGGCAGATCAAACAACACCAAGTGGCGAGCGAACTGAAAATTTCTGCCTTCACTGCCGATTTCAGAGCAGACTAGCACTTGAGCACCCTGTTCTGGCTGCTGGAAATAGGCCGCAGCTCGGTCTCGCTCCACAAGGTCAAGGTGCTCGTGAAAGGCCGATGATCGAATGCCCTGACGAAACTGCAGAAAATCCTCAAGTGCCAAAGCGACCGACGCGTCGCCACAGATGACGAGCACTTTCTCGCGTTTATTCGCCCGCAGAAACTGAGTTAGCCACGCCACTTTAGGGTGAGTCGCAGGCCAGTCATGATCGCTGGCGTATCGCTCTGGATAAAGTGCTTGCTCGAGCTCACTTGTGGCGTCTTGACTGATTAAGGGGTGAGGATGCAAAGATCGCCGCGGAAGCCCGGAGACAGAAGAGCGCGTGTTGCGATACAGACTTCGACTGGTGCCATAAAAATCCAACAGGCCTGCGATATGTGCTTTCAAGTCTGTGGGGTTGGACGGGTCGAGTGCGTAACGAGCGGGCGGTTTCTCGCCTTCTTCAAGCGCGACAATTGCTTTTTCAAGCTCCGTAAACCCAGACTGCTCTTGCTGATACTGTGCATAAGAAGTGAATCGCACCGGATCTAGAAGCTGTAAACGCTTGAAATGGGCTTCTTCACCGAGTTGTTCAGGCGTCGCCGTTAACAGCAGCAGTCCAGCGCTACGAAGTGCGAGACGCGTCATAAACTGCTGTTGGTCTGATGGGTTCAAGTCTAAATGATGTGCCTCATCGACCACTACGATATCCCATGTTGCTTCCAATGCAGCGCTCATGCTGTGTGGTTGATCCATGATGATCGCGAGTGAAGAAATGATCAGTTGAGCTTCTTCAAATGGGTTGTCTAGCGTGTCTATCCGCTCTTGGTTGAGGAAATCGAAGCGGAGATTAAACTTCCTTCTCATTTCCACTAGCCACTGAGCCATCAATGGTTCGGGCGTCAGGATTAAAATCCGCTTTGCCCGGTGAGTGAAGATTTGGTGGTGGATGATGAGACCTGCCTCGATGGTTTTACCGAGACCGACCTCGTCTGCCAACATGACCCTAGGAGCGCGTTGTTTCGTCACCTGCTGAGCGATGTCTATCTGATGGGGTAGCAGTAAAGTTCGCGGCGCCAGAAGCCCTCGAGCCTTATGTTGATCGAGAGAACCAATATGATGTAGCGCTTTTACTTTGGTTGAGAAAGCCAGATTGTGGCTCAATTGGGCTGTTAATAATCGCTGTTGCGGCTGATAGAGCTCGATGTCAGCTGCGAGCATCACTTCACTGATTTGGTGGGGTAAATGGTCTTTACAAACTCCTCCATAAACCATGAGGCCATCGATTTCATTCACCTCATTGACTGTCAGTTGCTGGCCTGAAGCATGCCGGATGGTGTCACCAATCCGATAGATCAGTCGCGTGAGTGGCGCGGTCTCGATGGAATACGTGCG
>CBFHJC010000131.1:0-5823 GCA_965656045.1 Aequoribacter sp. | reverse complement strand
CCTTTGGCGACGTCTTGCAACTTCTTGCCCTCGTACTCAGCCAGCTGCATCATGGCCCAATCGTCGATCCGATCGCTTAACAGCAAAACTTCGATACCCTCTTTCTTAAAGAATTCGAGATGCGGAGAATGGGCAGCCGTCTTATGGTTCTCAGCAAAAATATAGAAAATCTTATCTTGCCCCTCTTTCATTCGAGCGACGTAATCGTCGAGGGACTGATCTTGCTTCGACTCTCCAGTGTGCGTGGTACTAAACCTGAGGAGTTTGGCTATTTTTTCCTTGTTCGAGAAGTCTTCCCCCAAACCTTCCTTAATGACCGGACCAAAAGTTGACCAAAAGTCTGCGTAATCCTTTTTCTTCGATAGCTTTGTCAACATATCCAGCACGCGCTTGGTTAGTGCTGTCTTCATGTTTTCTACTGCGCCATCACGCTGCAAAATTTCCCGAGAGACGTTTAACGGCAAGTCATTAGAATCGACGATGCCTTTCACAAACCTCAAATACATGGGCAAAAATTGATCAGCCTCGTCCATAATGAAGGTGCGCTGAACATAGAGCTTGAGTCCTCTTGCCATCTCGCGATTCCACAGATCGAAAGGCGCCTGCTTCGGGATATACAGCAGGCTGGTGTACTCAAGCTTCCCTTCTACCTTATTGTGGCTCCAAGTGAGGGGGTCCTCAAAATCGTGTGAGACGTGCTTATAAAACGCTTTATAGTCGTCGTCAGAGACCTCAGTTTTTGAACGAGTCCACAGCGCGGTCGCAGAATTCACTGCTTCCCACTCCAGGTCCTCATTCGCATCTTCTTCCGTGGTCGGTTTCGCCATCATGACGGGAACCGAAATATGATCGCTATATTTCTTCACCACGCTTCGAACTCGCCACTGGTCAGCGAAGTCTGCGCAATCCTTTTTCAAGTGCAAAACGACCGAGGTTCCCTTTTCTGCTTGCGACACAGTTTCAATAGAAAAGTCAGCTTCTCCTCGAGATTCCCAGAGCACACCCTCGGAGACAGGTGAACCTGCTCTACGGGTGAATACTTCAACTCGGTCCGCAACGATAAAGGCGGAGTAAAATCCAACACCAAACTGACCGATCAGCTGAGAATCCTTCTTTTGATCACCGGTGAGGTTTTGCATGAACTGGGCTGTGCCCGATTTTGCGATGGTGCCTAAATGCGCAATGGCATCCTCTTTAGACATACCAATCCCGTTATCCGAGATCGTGAGTGTGTTCGCGTCTTTATCGACAGAGATACGAATTCGATAGTCAGTTTCGCCTTCCAACAAGGCTTCGTTATCGAGTGATTCAAAGCGAAGCTTATCAATAGCATCAGACGCGTTAGAAATGAGCTCACGCAAGAAAATTTCTTTGTTGGAGTATAGCGAGTGAATCATCAGCTGCAAAAGCTGCTTGGCTTCTGTCTGAAACCCTAGGGTTTCTTTCGCTGAGTCTTTGGCTTTATCTTTGATTGCTTCTTTGGACATAGTACTCCCCTAAAAATAACGATTTGACGGTTAATCAATGGGGATGATCGAGAGATTTTCAAGAGGAAGCCTCATCAAAGCGGGCGCCTTGATGAGGCTATGAGGTGTTTACCACCCAGTCTTTTGTTTTAATGCCTTGCCGATATCTGCCAGCGAACGCACCGTAGTCACACCAGCGTCTTCTAGGGCAGCAAACTTTTCATCTGCTGTGCCTTTGCCGCCACTGATAATCGCGCCGGCATGGCCCATACGCTTACCCTTTGGCGCAGTAACACCTGCGATGTAAGAGACCACCGGCTTGCTCACATTGGCTTTAATGAAAGCCGCGGCCTCTTCCTCGGCCGTACCACCAATTTCACCGATCATGACAATCGCCTCTGTCTTGGGGTCCTGTTCGAACAGGGTGAGGATATCAATGAAGTTCGAGCCTGGAATAGGATCACCGCCAATACCGACGCAGGTCGATTGCCCAAAACCGGCATCTGTCGTTTGTTTTACCGCTTCATAAGTGAGCGTACCGGAACGCGAGACAATACCCACTCTGCCCGGCAAATGAATATGACCCGGCATAATCCCGATCTTGCACTCACCCGGAGTGATCACGCCAGGACAGTTCGGACCAATAAGACGCACGCCCAATTCATCGCACTTCACTTTGGCTTCCAGCATATCCAGCGTAGGAATACCCTCAGTGATGCACACGATTAACTGAATGCCACCAAACGCAGCCTCTAGAATCGAGTCTTTACAAAACGGCGCAGGGACGTAGATAACCGAGGCTTCTGCACCCGTTGCCTCGACCGCTTCGCTCACAGTGTTGAATACCGGCAATCCAAGATGTTGCTGACCACCCTTGCCAGGAGTAACGCCGCCCACCATCTTAGTGCCGTAGGCAATGGCTTGTTCTGAGTGAAAAGTACCTTGCGAACCAGTGAAACCCTGGCAAATCACTTTGGTGTCCCGGTTGATCAATATGCTCATTATGCAGCCCCTTTTGCAGCAGCAACCACTTGCTCAGCTGCATCGGTCAAGCTGGTGGCTGCTATGATGTTAAGTCCTGAGTCGGCCAGCACTTGCTGCCCGAGCTCAGCGTTATTGCCCTCGAGTCTGACCACCACGGGCACTTTGACTCCAATTTCCTCTACTGCGCCAATCACGCCCTCTGCAATCAGATCACAGCGCACAATGCCGCCAAAGATGTTGATGAGCACGGCTTTTACGTTGTCATCTGAGAGAATAATTTTGAACGCTTCGGACACACGCTCTTTGGTCGCACCACCACCAACATCTAAGAAGTTAGCAGGGGCACCGCCGTGCAGCTTGACAATATCCATAGTGCCCATCGCAAGACCGGCGCCGTTGACCATACAGCCAATATCGCCATCGAGCGCAACATAATTGAGCTCCCAGCGAGCAGCGTGCGCCTCTCGCTCATCTTCCTGACTAGGATCATGCATTAACGACAGTGCCTTTTGACGGTACATTGCGTTGCCATCAACCCCCAACTTCGCATCCAAGCAATGAAGATTACCCGCGTCAGTAATCACCAAAGGGTTGATTTCAATGAGGGCCAAATCCTTGTCGACAAACAACTTAGCGAGCCCCATGAAAATCTTAACAAACTGCTTCACTTGATCGCCTTCTAAGCCCAGCTTGAACGCAAGATCTCTGCCTTGAAAAGGCTGTGGCCCGACCAGCGGATCAATGATTGCACGCAGAATTTTCTCGGGTGTTTCTTCAGCAACCTTTTCGATCTCTACACCACCCTCAGTTGAGGCCATGAAGACGATACGCCGCGAGCTGCGATCTACCACGGCACCCAAATAGAGTTCCTCAGCAATATCAGTACAGGATTCCACCAAAATCTTCGAAACAGGTTGTCCGAGCTCGTCTGTTTGATAGGTGACTAAACGTTGTCCCAGCCACTTTTTGGCAAACTCAGAGACTTCTTCAGTAGTCTTCACCAGCTTTACGCCACCGGCTTTACCGCGACCGCCGGCATGAACCTGCGCTTTCACGACCCACATGTCGCCACCGATTTTTTCAGCAGCCGCAACTGCGTCCTCTGGAGTATCAACGGCGTAACCGGTGGAGACCGGCAAACCATATTCAGCAAACAGCTGCTTACCTTGGTATTCGTGAAGATTCATAATTCCTGAGTTCCTTAGGTTCTCTTAAAAAGCGGTATATAGGCCGCCTACGATTTGAAGTACATCGGTATTATCGTACATAGCGCTTGCGATGTGTTGATATTAACGTTTTTTGCGATTAGCAATGTGGATTGCGTGGCCATCTGCCGCCAAAGCAGCCTCATGCACCGCCTCTGACACCGTTGGGTGGGCGAATACAGTAAGCGCTAGATCCTCTGTGCTCGACCCAAACTCCATAGCGATCACCACTTGCTGGACCAGATCTGCAGCACTCGGACCCACGATATGGCAACCCAAGACTCTGTCTGTATCGGCGCAGGCAATAATTTTTACTAAGCCATCCGAGTCGCTTGTGGCAAGCGCACGCCCACTGGCCGCAAACGGAAAGGTACCCACTTTATAATTGGCGCCCTCTGCCTTGAGCTCTTGCTCGGTCTTGCCAACTGCTGCTATTTCGGGATGCGTGTAAATCACACTTGGAATACAGTCATAGTTGACCTGAACGGGCTTGCCCGCGATACGCTCGACAACCATAACCCCTTCTTCTGAGCCCTTGTGCGCAAGCATGGGGCCACGCACGACGTCGCCAACAGCATAAACATTAGGCGCTTCGGTTTGGCAGAACTCATCGACATAAATGAACCCACGCTCGTCAAGAGTCACACCTGAATCCGAACTCAGCAATTCCTCTGATACAGGTCTTCGACCAACAGCCACAATGAGCTTATCGAAAACTTCCGTTTGCTCACCCTCTGCTGTCAAGAATGTGACCTCGACTTTGTTCCGCTTCACCACGGTACCTGTCACGCGAGCGCCCATCCGAATATCAAGGCCCTGTTTTCTAAAGAGCTTTTCAGACTCCTTGGCGATAGTGAGATCCATCATCGGCAAAAAGGCATCCATAGCCTCCAGAACAACAACCTCTGAGCCTAATCTTCCCCACACACTGCCAAGCTCGAGACCGATCACGCCGGCCCCAATAACACCCAGACGCTTGGGCACTTGATCGAACTCCAGGGCACCTGTTGAATCAACAATGACTTGACCATCGACAGGTGCAGGCGGAATAGCAATGGGGGTAGATCCCGCAGCAATAATAACGTGATCTGCCTCAACTACGGTCACTTCACCGTCGGGCGCTGTGACCTCAACCCGATGATTCGATAAGACCTGCGCGTTACCGATAATTGCCGTGACACCATTGTGTTTGAAGAGCCCACCAATTCCGCCAGTAAGCTGATTTACGATCGCATCTTTTCTAGCCATCATCGCAGCGACATCAATCTTAGGTTTGGTCACTTGAATGCCATGCTGACTAAATTCGTGACCCGCCATCGCAAACTTATGCGAACTGTCTAGCAAGGCCTTAGACGGGATGCACCCAACATTGAGGCAGGTGCCTCCGAGTTTAACCGCACCCGACTCATCAACCCAGCGCTCTACGCAGGCAGTAGAAAATCCTAACTGAGCCGCTTTAATTGCAGCGACATAGCCAGCGGGGCCACTACCAATTACCAATACCTCATACTTCTTAGACATAAAAACACCGTTAAATCAATTTGTTAATGGCTCAACTTAATCTATAACTGAAGAAGTATCCGCGCCGGATCCTCGATTAAATCTTTCACTGCTACTAAGAACTGTACTGCTGTTTTACCATCGATCAATCGGTGATCGTAGGACAGCGCAAGGTACATCATGGGCAATATCACCACTTGACCATCGACCGCCATCGGTCGCTCTTGGATTTTATGCATCCCTAAAATCCCGGTTTGCGGCGGGTTAAGGATTGGGGTCGACATCAATGACCCGAACACACCACCGTTGGTGACCGTGAAAGTGCCGCCCGTCATGTCATCAATCGTCAGCTTGTTATCGCGAGCACGAATACCAAGTTCTTTGATCTTCGCTTCGACGTCCGCAATACTCATGAAATCCGCATCACGCAGGACAGGGACAACGAGTCCGTTCGGGGTCGAGACTGCCACACCGATATCTTGGTATCCATGATAAACAACGTCACTGCCGTCAATCGAGGCATTCACTTCTGGGAAGCGTTTTAAAGCCTCGCAGGCTGCTTTAACAAAAAACCCCATAAATCCTAAGCGGGTGCCGTTGTGTGTCTTCTCAAACTGATCTTTGTACTTGCGACGAAGCTCCATTAAAGGCGCCATGTTGACCTCGTT
>CBFHJC010000130.1:0-5850 GCA_965656045.1 Aequoribacter sp. | reverse complement strand
CCTCTTATGACTCCTTCACCGATCGGGTCATAAAAATTGCCATAACCTTGCTTGTTCAGAGTCCGTGCTTCCCGTGCGCAGTCCTTCATAATGTAAAGACCTTTGGCGCGACTGAGCGTGACGCCCCGCATCACCATGGGCAATACGGGCTTCAGTACCAGCGTTACGCCAGCACTGTCGGCCCAATCGCACACGGCGTCAAAACAGATTGCCGAGTAGGGTGACCTCAAGCTCAAATAAAACTCTAGCTGATATCCCTCTGCTGGTTTAGAGGGCGGGATCACCGCGGGTCGATCAAAGAGCGGGTGAGCGTAAATGCCGAGAGAGCATAAACGGTGTTCAAGGTGGTACAGACGATCGACCCCCCAATACCATTCGCCCCCATAGTGAATCATGGCACCCGCATAGTGCCCCATCTTTTTCTGGCGTGCAGTACCGGCCTCTACGTGCTGCGCTGCTTGCTGCTGTTCTTGCTCAGACGGTAGTGAAAAAGAATCACCGCTCCAGAGTGCCTGGATGACCGCGAGTAAGTCGGCTACTTTGACCTGAGTACTTTCCAAACATCGGGCTGCAGCTACCGTCGCCGCAGCAGTCGCTGCTGGGGTCGGTGCTTCACTCTCTGGAAAGATTAAGCCATAGCCAGGTGCAACCCAACTGCCATCCTTGAGTGCGAGTTCCTTGAGTAAGGTTGGCTCGGGATTATTGTTGCCAGAAACTCCACTGGTTAAGTGTAGTCGGAATTCGCAGTCTAGCTTGTCTTGCACTTGGTTGAGCGCTTGCAGCAGCAGATAGGAATATGGATCGTCGATTTGAATAAAAATGTCTAAGCAGTGAGGCAGCCCATTCTTGATCCGTTCTCGCTCTATTTTCGCACGCTGCTTGAGTAGAGTGCGCTCGCTTAACGCCCGTCTCATAAAGAGCATTTGCAGATAACGCTGCAAACGACTTTGGGTGCTAGATGAAGCGCCGGTTTGTCTTGTTACGGTGGGTTCTGTCATCGTCGTAAGCTCGTTTTCAATGCCTGTATTCTGGCATTGTCCGTGCTAATAGAGAAGATTCATAGCCTGATCTCATAAAAATCTTCTCGGTCTTTGGATTAAGGCCTCAGAGTTTTGTGCTTGATTTTAAAGCCGCCAAGTTGCGCAATTGCTGCTCACGACTCAAGGTCTTGGATTCGGGATTCGGTTTAGGAAGGGCCGGTAACTCGAAAGTTTCCCCCGACAAGAATCGATCTAAGTAGGCGCTAAAGTGGCGTTCGAAGTTCGGGAGCATGTAAGCTTCCCGCTCATTGGCTAACTCGTACCAGCCGGTATCCCGCCCTGCCAAATAGACGATTGGATGGCTCCACGAAGCCTCGCGCTTTGGTGAGGAGGCACTGCAGGCTTCAATATAGGCATCGTGTGCTGAGGGGATACCAATTTGCTGCAAATAGTCGATGCAGAATTGATGCATTCTACTTAAGGTCGGCAGGTAGTCACTGTGCTCGATGGCCTGCTTGGCGCCTTGTAAAATCACGGCGACGGGGTACTTAGTGAGTGATTCGAGCCACAATTTTTTGATCTGCTTCACTTGCTCGGCGTCTGGATAGGCTGCGTAATATTGGTTGTGATAGTTCAATCGAAATAGCGCAAACACCTGATTAATAGCTTCAACATAATCTTCGCGAGGCGCATGGTTGGCAGATGCAGGACTGGGGTTCGGCAGTTGTTGGCCAATCTCTTCGATTGTATTGGCGATATCGGTAATGGACTTGTTGCCGCTCATCGTGATGCTCCTATTGCGCCCATGAAGTGTCGCTTAAGTCATCTGCCAAACTTTGTGCGCGCGTGGCCGAAGCCCCTTTGTCCGAGGAGGGTATTTGGTGTTGCCGCGCCCAGTGGAATTTGACATGTTGTAAAAACTTGCTGTTCCAGGATGTGTGGAGCTGATTGGAATCGAGCCAGAATACAATAAATTCGGGGATCAGCTTATCGGCAAACTCGCGGTCGATGTGGGATAGTTTCAAAATATCATAGACGTCTCGACTCGGAGCCCAGTCTTTGGCGATACGAGTTGGCTCGGTACTGTGGGTGATAGCGGAGGTATAACGCGCCCACTGCAATCGGATATGCTGGATGAATCGAGAGTTCAGCTCTTTGGGCGCGCTCCCTCGCTCGCGCCAATATAATATGAACTCGGGTATCGCTTGCTCTATGAATTCGTTGTCAATGTCGTTGCGCGCGAGAATTTCAAGTGCATCCGAACTTGGTCGCCAGTCGCGGTCGAGGGGGAGGGGTTCGTGCACGTCAAACGAGGAGGGTTTAGCTGCCGGTGGAGCCGAAGACGTCTGCTGTCTGCGCCATTGAGCAATGACGTGGCTCCGGAATTTTGTATTCCATGCGTGCGACGGCTCACCTCGCTCTCGCCAATACAAAATAAACTCATCGATTTGTGCCAAAGCGAAATCACGTGGGATAGCGTGATTCAGTTGAAGCAGCTGTATGATGTCATCGCTGGGTGTCCAGTTATCGCGCAGAGTTAATGCGCGCTTGGGTGGTGGCGCATGAGTAGTCGGCACAGAGCTCGCGTTGTTAGTAGACTCATTAAACGCAAAAATGAGCTCATGATGCGTGTGCAGAGGGGGTGATTCGATCAGTAAGATCGCTTTTTCAGCTAAATTTCGGCTGATGCGATGCAGATCGGTTGCAGTCCAAAAGGCGCACTGTTCCAATAGCTGCGTGCGCTGGATGGTGAACCAGTCGAAACCGGCCCGCGAGTTTGGAGCTGAGGTCTGCGTTAACAATCCGAGTTGCTGTAGTAAGATCGCCTCTTCAAGACCGATCGTCGCTGCTAATGCCGGCGAGAAAAACATGGGATGTTCTGGCAAGAGAGACGAACGAGACATAAAATTTCCGATCTGCAAGGTCAGATAAACGAGCTAAGGGATAAGGTTACCTCATGGCGAAAGCAAAAACAGCGTTTGTCTGCAACGAATGTGGATCAGACTATTCGAAATGGCAGGGTCAGTGTGCTGACTGTCAGGCCTGGAATACCTTGGTGGAGTTTAAGTTAGGGCCGGCGTCTTCTGGTTCTAGCAAACGCAGTGCGCCAAGCCCACTCAATGCGCACTATGCCGGAGCGCAGAGTCAAGCTCAGACGCTGGCAGAGATCGATCTTGACCAAGTGCCGCGATTCACATCGGGCGCCAGCGAATTCGACCGTGTTCTTGGTGGCGGACTGGTGCCGGGATCAACTATTTTGGTAGGCGGGCACCCTGGTGCCGGGAAGAGCACCTTGTTGCTACAAACGATGTGTCACTTGGCGCAAGACCGTGTTGCTCTTTATGTGACCGGTGAAGAGTCGCCGCAGCAGATCGCAATGCGGGCGCGCAGGCTCGAGTTGCCAGTTGATCGATTGCAGCTGATGGCCGAGACCAATATTGATGCGCTCCTTGCGACTGCTGAAGCGATGCAACCCTCGGTCATGGTCGTTGACTCAATTCAAGTGATGCATTCCGATGACATTTCGTCGGCACCGGGAAGCGTGTCACAGGTCCGTGAGTGTGCGGCGCGACTCACCCGTTACGCAAAGGTATCAAACACGGTCGTATTATTAGTGGGTCATGTCACCAAGGACGGCTCTTTAGCTGGCCCTAAGGTGCTGGAGCATATGATCGACTGCTCCATTCTGTTAGAGGGTGATGCCGATACACGGTTCCGCACTTTGCGCGGCCAAAAAAATCGCTTTGGTGCGGTGAACGAGCTCGGTGTGTTTGCCATGACCGATCGGGGATTGCGAGAAGTCAAAAATCCTTCGGCAATCTTTCTAGATCGGAGTCACGAACCCGCGCCCGGAAGCATTGTCATGACGGTTTGGGAGGGTACGCGTCCATTATTGGTTGAAATCCAGGCTCTGGTTGACGACAGCTCGCTCAGCAACCCCCGTCGAGTGGCGGTGGGTCTAGAGCAGAATCGTATGGCGATGTTATTGGCGGTATTGCATCGTCATGCAGGATTGCAGTTGAGCGACCAGGATGTATTTGCCAACGTGGTCGGTGGCGTGAAAGTGCTAGAGACCAGTGCCGACCTCGCTCTGCTGGCAGCTATCGTATCGAGTTTTCGAAGCCAAATTCTCCCCCGAGATTGGGTCGTATTTGGCGAGGTCGGTTTGGCGGGCGAGATTCGCCCTGTGCCGAGCGGACAAGAGCGACTTGCTGAAGCGGCTAAGCATGGCTTTAAGCATGCGATCGTTCCTAAGGGGAATGCGCCGAAGCAGCCGATTTCGGGGATCACTATAGTGGCGGTGAACACTTTAGCAGATGCGATGTCGGCTTTGGGGATGAACTAGCGCCGCGAAGACCGCTGTAGAGAGTCGAAAATCGCCTCGCAGTCCTGATAAAATTGCAGCTGGGCGCTACCTAGGTAGGGAGCGATCATCGTTAAGAGCTGCAGGACCCCGCGGTGAATGCCGACCTCGGCCGTTTGAGGGCCATGAATTAAGCGGTCGAAGGTGAACCAAAAAGTGGCGGTCTGAGACAAGTTATCTGCGATTGCACTGAGTTGCTGCTCTCGCAGCTCAATGTTGTTGGGTATCAGTTGATCACTTAAGGCATAAAAGGCGGCGCGCTTGAGTTTGAGAATCCGTGCGAAACCACGCTCTATACTGGTATAGCGATCAATCAGGTCGGTCAGGTTGTTGTAGATGAATCGATAGTCGTGCATGTCTTCCAGTAGCACAAACAAATAGAACCAGTTGTTCTCGATACTGTCTTGTTGCCCGAGCGGTGCGGCGATGGGTGCTGCCAGTGTGGCGCTAATTTTAGCTTCGAACCGGTCGAATAGCGCGTCGATAATCGGCTCTTTACCCTTGAAATGGTAATACAAATTACCGGGACTCATGTCGAGTTCATCGGCGATGTCGAGCGCCGTGGTGTGCGCTTCGCCCTGTTCATTGAAAAGTGCTAAAGCTGTAGCAATGATGCGTTCGCGAGTCTTCACAATGTGTGCTCGGTAGCGAGATGGGTTATTGTGGCACACTTAAGCAGAATAAAAAAAGGGCCGTATCAACGGCCCATACAAGAGGAATCGTGGAATTCCTGGGTAAACCTTAAGCTGCTCGGTTAATACCTGCTGCTTTGCGAAGTTGCTCAAACTTAGCCTTGGCCTGATCAATCCGCGCCTCGATCAGCTCGCGATCAGCCAGTTTGTTCAAGTTGAATTTGCTGGTGTCGATATCGGCCAGCTTTTCTTTCGCTTCGCTTTCAATTTTTTCACCGCGACTGACGAGCTCTTGATAGAGGTCGCTCGCTTTACTGCGTCGTGTTGCGATCTCTTCATTCAATGTCTTGAGGTGTGTTTGAACTTGATCAAACGCTTTGCCGTAGACACCAAGACCCGCCAGAACAGCTTTGCGTGGCAACTCAAGTGCAGACGCTGTTTTACTAGACTTTGCTTCAGCAGCCTGTGAGGCAGCTGGCTTCGCTTTTGCAGCGCTGGCGCGACGAGTTGTGGTCGCAGTGGCTTTCTTGGTCGCCGCTTTCTTAGCAACGGGTGTCTTTTTAGCGACGGTTGCTTTTTTGGCAACGGTTGCTTTTTTGGCTGCTGCCACTCTTGGAGCGCGTTTACGAGCCGGCTTAGCTGCTGGCGCTGGTGTAGTAGCTTCGACTGCTTCAGCTGCTGCGGAATTCATAGTGTTCTCGATGACTGTGTCGTCCATATCATGTATCTCCTGTATGTTTCGGTGACCAACGGATGCACGATAGACGGATAAATTAGAAAGAGCATACTAAATACAAAATTAGTGTGATTTATTCGCTAAGCTCGCATCCATGTGGTGATGCTTAACGTACTTATGAGGTATTGTTAGCCCCCC
>CBFHJC010000129.1:4313-5872 GCA_965656045.1 Aequoribacter sp. | reverse complement strand
TAGAGTCCAAATACGGGATTACCGCCCCAAGTCCATGATCCTTCCATGGGGTAGATGAACCCAGTCATCACCACCGCGAAGGCAAGAAACGCCCACAGCTTCATCCGCTCAGCTACGGCGCCAGAAACAATCGACATCGCAGTTGCTACGAAGACAACCTGGAAGTAAAAGTCAGCGGAAGGTGCGTAGGTTGCAGCCTCTTCAGCCCCCGTAACACCGTCGCCAGTAATGCCAGACAACATGATGTCACCACCGTACATAATCGCGTAACCGCACACCATGTACATGACGGATGCAACAGCGTACAACGCCACGTTCTTGGTTAAGATTTCAGTCGTGTTCTTAGCTCGAACCAAACCAGCTTCTAGCATCGAGAAGCCAGCGGCCATCCACATCACTAGTGCACCGCATACCAAAAAGTAGAAGGTATCGAGTGCGTACTGTAGTTGAAATATTTCGTTTTCCATAACAATGCTCTCTCGTTGATTACAGGATGACTAGATAGCCTCTTCCCCGGTTTCCCCTGTTCGAATTCGAATCACCTGCTCAAGCGACGATACGAACACCTTGCCATCACCGATTTTCCCGGTATTGGCTGCCTTGGTAATCGCTTCTATGGTTTGTTCCGCAAGACCCTCGGCGACCGCTATTTCAATTTTGACTTTGGGTAGAAAGTCGACCACGTACTCCGCCCCTCGGTACAATTCGGTATGTCCTTTCTGGCGTCCAAAGCCCTTGACCTCGGTCACGGTAATGCCTTGAACCCCTATTTCTGACAAAGCTTCGCGCACATCATCTAGCTTGAAGGGCTTCACAATGGCTGTAATGAGTTTCATAGTGTTCTCCTAGTAAGACGGCGACCCACTGCTGGGCCGCCTTCGCTTGATTACTTATAGACTTTTAGACACAGAAAGGACCAAGCGATCATCAGAACCCGCGACGATACCGTCATCGAGGCTCGTACCGACAAAGGCTAGGCCGAAATCAACACCACCAGCGCTGAACCCGAGAGTTGCGCTGTAGTCAGAGTAGGAGTCTTCTCCCTCACCCCAAAAGTCTGAAGCGTCGATATCGCTGTAACCGTAATGCAGGTCGAGTGACAAGCCTTCAGTCAGCGCCATCGAGTAACCCACGTAGGGGTAGAAAAAACTTGGGCCGCCATCACCGAGGTACTCAGAGGAATAGTTGAATCCGAAGCTAATATCACCATAGCTGAACCCAAGCGCGTATTCCTGATAGTCGAACTCGGCATCGCCTTCGTAATCAAAGTAGATATAGCCCACATCGTATCCGAGGTCACCCACGGCACCTGCGTAACCGAAGTAATAATCCATTTCGGTGCTGGATTCAGTACCGAACTCAACGTTCGATGCCCAAACGCCGGCGTAAAATCCGGATTCCGCTGCGTAGTCAAAGCCACCTTGAATCGCGCCCTTCTCACCGGTTTGAGAGATTCCCCTAAAGGAGTAATCGGAGACGAGAGTTACATTACCGCTGATCTCTGCCGACACCGATGCGGCACCTGACAAGGCCAGAGCGGCAACCAGAGTAGTAAGTTT
>CBFHJC010000129.1:0-4303 GCA_965656045.1 Aequoribacter sp. | reverse complement strand
TGACGACTCAGTCGCCCCGGATGCGTTATTGCACGCAATGCTTTGCAGACGCCATGCCAGAAAAAAATAAATACTCATAAAAACATTGAGTTACGTAGAAATTTAAGAATTTCATTGCCACTTGAGCTTGATTTTAGGAGCGTCAGAGACTCTTATTTCGCCCCATAACAGCGCCATGCACAATAATGGTGCACACTGTTGGCGCCAGATGATGACTTTTGGCTCTATCGACACTTTGCCTCAGAGCCGCTAAGCCCTAAACTGAAGCAAACCACGCTCAGGAAATAACCATGGCTTTGACACCACCACCTCTAACGGAACTGCTAGGTCAGCTGAAATCACTCGCTGAAGACAGCAGTTTCAAGCAAGATTTCGATAAAAATTCAAAGGCGTTAGCGCAGTCGCTACTAACCAAACTTGATCTGGTGAGTCGCGAGGAGTTCGATGCACAGAAAGCACTCCTGATAAGAGCACAACAGCGTATCAGCGAGCTGGAACTCAAGCTCGAGCAACTCGAACAGAATTCTGACTAACGGCGTTCAATCAAGGTCAGTTCAGAATCATCTAAACATCTGCTCAGGGACGAGCTATGACACTATCAGTGGTATACACCCGCGCCATGGTTGGCATTGACGCGCCTTCGGTCCGCGTAGAAACGCACCTGAGCGCCGGTTTACCTGGGTTTAATATTGTCGGAATGCCTGAAACGACGGTCCGCGAAAGCAAAGATCGAGTCAGAAGTGCCATTCTAAACAGTCACTTCGAGTTCCCGGACTCGAAAATAACCATTAACCTAGCTCCCGCAGATCTCCCGAAGGAAGGTGGTCGATTTGATCTGGCGATTGCTATCGGTGTATTGGTGGCATCGGGACAGGTGACGAATCGGCAGTTAAGCCAGGTCGAGTTTGTTGGCGAGCTCGGACTCGATGGCACTTTGCATCCGGTGACAGGCGTATTGGCATCAGCAGCCGCCTGCGGCAAAGCAGGGCGTAAGCTTATGGTTAGCTCGGCCTGCTCCTCACATGCAGCGCAGGTCCTCGACTGTTTTGTGGGTGGCGCTACAACTCTAGGGGATGCCTGCGCTCAACTGTCTAGCACCCAACTCAGCCGGGCCTGTGCTACACCCCCGCAATGCGTTGACGACACCAGTAAAAATCTGAGCGACGTCCGCGGACAACACGAGGCAAAACGAGCGCTCGAAATCGCCGCCGCAGGGGGGCACCATCTTTTCCTGTACGGTCCACCCGGAACCGGCAAGACACTTCTGGCAAGTCGCTTAGGTCAGCTGCTACCTCCTTTATCCAATCAAGAGCGATTGGACGTCCGACTGATACAAGATTTACTCCACACGACAGAAATAAATGACAGTCGGCCATTCCGAGCACCCCATCATAGTGCCAGCGCAGCCGCATTAGTCGGTGGCGGAATCAAACCCAAGCCCGGCGAGATCACGCTGGCGCACAACGGTATTCTTTTTTTAGACGAGATTGCCGAATTCCCCAGAGCAACTTTAGATATGTTGCGTGAGCCATTAGAATCCGGACACGTTCGAATCAGTCGCGCCAAGGCCAGTGTCTGCTACCCCGCTCGCTTTCAACTCGTGGCCGCGGCGAATCCCTGCCCCTGCGGTTATTTCGGCGATAAAGAACATCGTTGCACCTGCTCCAGAGACCAGCTCGATAAGTATCGCGCCAAACTCTCGGGGCCACTCCTCGACCGAATTGACCTATTTTGTCGAGTCGAACGGCTCAAGCCAGATGACTTACTCAATGAAAAACATAGCGGTGAATCATCCGAGGTCGTGGCAACTCGCGTCCATGACGCACAAACCCTCGCCATCACAAGACAAGGCTGCCTGAATGCCAGTGCTGAGGGCGAAATGCTGGCAATCCCTGCACACTGCGACCCTCTTGCCAAGCAGGTACTCACCCAAGCCGCAAATACAATGCGCCTTTCAGGGCGTGCAATTCATCGCGCGCTGCGTGTCGCCAGAACAATCGCTGACTTAGCCGGCCAGACCACTATTGAACGTTCCCATATGCTTGAAGCCATCAGTTATCGTCAATTAACACTGAATAATCGCTAACCACATGCGCACCGCCGGCAAAAATTTGCTACTCTGTGCGTCTTTTGGGCGTCTCACTTCTTGACCACTTTGAACCCTGCTCAGCGCGAAGCCGTGCGCTACCTCGATGGACCGCTCCTAGTGTTAGCCGGCGCAGGAAGCGGCAAAACCAGCGTCATCACCCAGAAAATTGCCTATCTGATTGAGCAGCGTGATTTCCCACCCAACAAAGTCGTGGCAGTCACCTTTACGAATAAAGCAGCGCGTGAAATGCGCAATCGGGTCAACACCGTGAGCACTCAAGCGAGAGGTCTTTGGGTCAGTACGTTTCATCAGCTCGGCCTGTCAATTCTGCGTAAAGAGCACAAGCATCTGGGGTTGCGCAGCGGCTTTAGTATCCTCGATCAAACCGATGGCACCAGCGTATTGCGTGAACTGCTGGCACAAGAGCTTGCCTTAGACCCCGATCAATCAGGTCAGATTCTACAAGCAATCAGTCGCTATAAAGCTGAGGGGATTACCCCTGAACAAGCCCAACAAACAGCGAGCACACCCCTAGACGTGCTGAATAGCGCGTGTTACGAGCGCTACCAAAGAGCTCTTAAAGCTTACAATTCGCTCGACTTTGACGATCTCATCTTTTTGCCCAACTGCTTATTTCGAGATCACCCTGATATCAGAGATCAGTGGCAAAACCGAGTCAGGTATCTGCTGGTTGATGAATATCAAGACACCAACGGAAGCCAATACGAGCTTATTCAGCACCTGATGGGTACCAACTCCAATCTCACTGTGGTTGGCGACGATGACCAGTCGATTTACGCATGGCGTGGTGCCAAACCCGAAAATCTGGTAACTCTCGGAGAAGACTACCCGCATCTTAAAGTGATTAAACTAGAACAAAACTATCGCTCTACCGCGACCATTTTACAGTGCGCTAACAGCGTGATTGCAAATAACCCGCACGTATACGAGAAAGCGTTGTGGAGCGAACTCGGGCGGGGCGACAAAGTTCGCGTGCAGTCCGCCGCCGACGAGTACGCCGAAGCCGAACAGGTGGTTGCCGAAATCGTCGACCACAAAATGCGCCGAGGCCTTCAATATGGGTGCTATGCGATTCTGTATCGAGGCAACCATCAAGCCAAAGTCTTAGAGCTCGAACTCCAACGGTTCCGGATCCCCTATCAACTGAGCGGTGGCACGTCGTTTTTTGCTCGAGCTGAGATCAAGGATATTCTCTGCTATCTTCGGCTACTCGTTAATCCCGACGACGACAACGCATTCTTGCGTATTTGTAACGTCCCCAAACGAAAGATAGGAGCTGTCACGCTCGAAGCCGTCGGCGACTATGCTCACACCCATCATATTGGACTGAAAGAAGCCGCTCGAAACGCTCATCTCATTGAGGGTTTAGCATCTGCTGCCCAAACTGCGCTGTCAGAATTTTCGAAATGGCTCGATCACTGGTCGCGTATTTGCTGCGAAGCCAGTGATGCCAAACCCATCCGAGACATGATCGATGAGCTCGACTATCGGGGACATTTAGAGTTAACCAGCTCAAATGATGAGGTGGCAGCCCGCCGAATGGGTAATATCGAGTTCCTGATAGCAAGCCTCGATAAAGTCATAGAAGACCGAGACGCCTCACTTGAAGAGGCTATTGCAAAACTCATGCTGCGTGACTTGATGGAGCAGCAAGAAGAGGATCGATCAGGGCCCGACAGCGTTCAACTGATGACCCTGCACGCCGCGAAAGGACTGGAATTTCCGCACGTGTACTTAATCGGGTGCGAAGAAAATATTCTGCCTCATCGCAATAGTATCGAGGCGGATACCATTGAAGAGGAGCGTCGCTTGGCTTACGTTGGCATTACCCGAGCGAAGGAAACCCTCACGATCAGTTATGCTCGCAAAAGACGCCAGTTCGGTGAAACCATGAGCTGTGAGCCCAGCAGATTCCTAGACGAGATGCCCGATGAGCTATTAGAGCGTTACGACGACGATGAACGTTCAGAAGAAAACAATGCGATTCGAGGAAGTGCTACGCTGACCGGGCTGCGCAACTTGCTGGGGTAAACAGACGGAGCAGGCGCGACCTGTGCCCACTCCGCCCGTTTAGTTTATTGGCTACCCGCTACCATGAAATCAACGGCACCGTTGATTTCTTCGTCTGAGCAAGATATGCAGCCACCTTTGGCCATCATGCTCGTGCCAGGCACTCCGTTGACACCACTATCG
>CBFHJC010000128.1:0-5892 GCA_965656045.1 Aequoribacter sp. | reverse complement strand
AGCCGAATGGCTGGGGGTTTTTTGTTTATGGCGTGTAGAAAAGCTCACATGGGGTCCCCCATGAGAGAGTTGGGTGAGCGGGGCATTCGAGCCGTATACGGCGAGCCCGCGAACGACGCGAGCTCTGCGAGCGGCCGGGCAAGCTCAGCTTGGCGCCAGGCTTCTAAATAAAACACCCTCAGCCGAATGGCTGGGGGTTTTTTGTTTATGGCGTGTAGAAAAGTCTTCGGCGAGTGTTCGGCACGTCGCTCTATATTGGGGTAGAATCTGCCTTCGTTAATGATCTGGAGTTTACTGTGCCATCTTATATTGATGCCTTAGTGCCCGAGTCCGCTCTTGCAGACGAGGGGTTAGAGGTTGTTAATCCGGCAACCCTCGCCCTACTTGCTACCGTGGTTGATTATTCTGAGCAAGACGTTGAAGAGATTGTGGTAAAAGCAGATCGTGCGCGAGTAGCATGGTCAGCACTAACCGCGAAAGAGCGAGCTCGTCACCTGCTAGCGTGGCGTGATCTGCTCATCGAGCATCAAGAGTTGCTCGCCAAGTTAATGACCGCTGAGTGCGGCAAACCCATGGCTGAATCAATGGGTGAAGTCCTTTACGGAGCCTCTTTTATTGAGTGGTTCGCAGAAGAAGGTAAGCGTGTTTACGGTGATATTATACCGTCGCACGTCCAGGGGAAGCAGGCGCTCGTGTTGAAGCAGCCTATTGGAACAACCGCCGCAATAACGCCTTGGAATTTCCCGTTGGCTATGATTACGCGCAAAGCTGCTCCAGCGTTGGCCGCAGGGTGTTCCATGGTAGTTAAACCGGCCGAAGCGACCCCTCTCACAGCACTCGCGTTAGAATCATTTGCGCACCAAGCGGGTATTCCTCGTGATTTATTTCGGGTCGTAACGACGACGCGGCCGGCACAAGTGGGCAGCTTATTGTGCAGTTCACCTATTATTCGCAAATTATCATTTACCGGATCCACTGCGGTGGGACGCACGCTAATGCGCCAATCTTCTGATACCGTCAAGAAACTGAGTTTGGAGTTGGGGGGCAATGCACCCTTTATCGTTTTCGACGATGCCGATATCGAGTCTGCCATTGAAGGTGCCCTAGTCTCGAAATACCGCAACGCTGGCCAAACCTGCGTTTGTGTTAATCGCTTTCTGGTCCAAGATGGCATCGCATCAGAATTTGTCTCGCGCTTAGCCGCTCGCGTAAGTGCTTTATCTGTTGGTAATGGCAGTGAAGAGGGGGTCGCAATTGGCCCACTTATCAATGCCTCTGCGCTCGAAAAAGTAGAGCGTCTAGTGGAAGATGCCGTAAGCAAGGGGGCGCATATCGAGACGGGTGGACATCGAGTTGCTGTCGACGAAGGCAGTTTTTACGCGCCAACAGTCATTACTGGTGTCACCCCAGACATGAGTCTGTTCAGAGAAGAAATTTTCGGTCCTGTCGCAGCAGTCGTGACCTTTACACATGAAGCGGACGCGATCGCGTTAGCGAATGATACGGAATATGGTTTAGCGGCTTATTTCTACACTCAGAACCTAGGGCGTAGCTGGCGTGTCGCACAGCAACTTGAGTACGGTATGGTAGGCATTAATGAGGGAATTATCTCTACCGAAGTTGCACCTTTCGGCGGCATTAAACAGTCCGGTTTGGGGCGAGAAGGCTCTAAGTATGGTATCGACGAGTATGTCGAGATGAAATACGTCTTAGTAGGCGGGTTGCAGGTCTAAACGTACCGTGCAAAAAGCAGTTTGAATTCTCTGTCTCGTACTTTTGCGTTCGAGCTGGCTTTGCTTCAGTACACGGCTGCAGTGTTCTTTTTACGTGGGGTGCCGAGAGTCTCTCTGTAAGAGGGTCGATCGTGCCCTCGATCTTTAATGCCCAGCGTTTTTGCGATCTCCGCCCCGATGAGCGTTTGGCCGGATAGCGTTTCCCGCTCCGTTGATCGATCAATCGCATCAAAAATATGGGCTGAAAATTCTGGGTTTTCAGCATTCGCCATGAACTCTTGGTATTGTTCTGGATTGGTCTGACGAGCAATCTCCGAGCGTTCTGTTATCTGGGGTCCAAGCCATAGCGAAACACTGATCACACCGCTATCTTTAAGATCAAAAGCCATGTCATGGGCTAGTTTGTCCAAGCCCGCTTTCTGAGCACCGTAGGCGGGCCCGTGCATATAACAGTCAGCTCCGAACGACGACACGAAACCTATGAGACCGGATTTTTGTTCCGTCATTAACCTAGCAGCATGCCAACTGGCCACGTAGGCAGAGCGAAGCCCCACATCAAGAATCAACTGGGCATCTAGTTCCTTCTCCCAAAAGGGCTTTTTTTCGATGAGTTGGTGGTGCATGTAGCTGGCATTGTTCACCAGTAGATCAAGGCGTCCATGGTCAACGCGTATGGTGTCGAACAGTTGCGCGACCTGCTCGTCGTTACCGTGATCACAGATAATAGGAATGCCGTAGCCACCAAGTGCAGTGACCTGTGCCGCCGTTTCAGCCACCGTACCAGGCAAAATGGAACCATCCCAGCCTTTTGCGGCGCCGGGCGAAAGTGTACGTCCGGTCACGTATACCGTGTACCCGAGCTCTCCGAGGCCTCTGGCAATACCAGCTCCAGCACCGCGGCTCGCGCCTGTGACTAATGCGACACGTGCCTCTGCCATTGTTACACTCCCGTTATATTCCGAATCTGGAGCGTACTGTGTTAACAGGAATCCCGCCACCTGCAGATGGCTTATGGGGTCTAGACGGCGCCTCGCACCGCGTGCTCATCCATGATCAGTCGCACGTTGCTTAAGCCACAGTCCGGACCAACGATTAACCGAGGCGTTCGAGGTTATCAGTGCCATCGATCGGTGTCGCGCTCTCCGTTGGCAACGTGGGGTAAGGCGCGATCTCCGATGCAAATAAGCCCACAAAATCAGGATGCGCTAACACTTCGAAGTAATCGGCTGTATACGTTTGAGCCTCGCGATCAGCCAGTGCTGTTTTGAGTGCGGCGGCAGGCTCACTGCGGCTTTGTACCATACCGATTCGCTTGGCGAGAGAACGTTGTTGCTGGCTACTCGCAATGATGTGAATCGGTTGCGGGTCTTGCTGCACCGCAAAACGGAAAAATTGACTCATCAAGAACTCAAAGATCCGGTCGCTGCCACCATAAATTGAAGTCACAAACAGCCCTCTTTGAAGATCAGGGTTTGGACTCGCAAGTGCCAGTAAATGACCGAAGATTTCTTGTGTGTTGGGGTCGACAATGAGAATACCCAGTTCTTCCGCCTTTTCCTGCCCTTTGTTAAGGCTGGTCTTTAGAGGTGTGAAAAAGGGGTCGATACAGCGTCGAGCGCCAGATGTTAAGCGATTCAGATCGTGGCTGACAGATAACGCACGGTGAGCCTCACCCACAAGATAAGGGTGGTGGGGGAAGGCATTAATTTTACTAATCGGACACTCATGTGCACCGCGGGGACGATCTTTAATCATGTGTTTCAGGGTTGGACGAGTATGTTGCGGGTAGAGAATCTTGGAGAACGCGATCAAGCGTCGCGTTGATGGATAGACGCGTCCCGCTTCCCAGCGGCTGATAGTCACGGTGTCTACACCGTTAAAAACCTCGCTACGTTTGGCCAGATAAACGGCCAGCTCAGACTGTGTCATACCAAGTGACATGCGCCCGTGACGAATCAGGTCACCTGTTCGAAGAGACTCGATCATGTTAGTGGTTGTTGTCGACATAATTTAGACTCCATCGGCCGTAAAAGATTGAAATCAGTATAGGAGCCCGAAGTTGTTTAGCAATTACCCCTTAGGGCACATTTTGCTTTTTATCGGCTAAGCCAATGTCTTTATGTTAAATTGATGTAAATGCCCTAAAGGGCAATTGTTAGTTAACGCATACGGGTTACATTGATGCTCGACACATACGGCTCTCTGAGTCGCCACTATCATCCAGCACACGCACCGATAAGCGAGTTGAATTGCATGCCCAGCCGGCCTACGACCTTACTGATTGTTGAAGACGATAGTAGTATTCGTCGCAGTTTAGGGGTCTGGTGTGATTCTGCTGGGCTGAATTATCTGTCATACGAGTCAGCAGAGGCGTCTCTTGCTGCGCTTGAGGCAAAAGAGTTTGTTTTGCAAGAGCGAGACTCTGGCCCTGAGGCACCACTCATAACCCACTGCCTGATTGATGTAACGCTACCCGGGTTAGATGGCTTCAGGCTGGCGGACCTGTTATCGCCGCCAGTATTGCGGAGTCAAACCTTGATGATCACTGCTCGACAGATCGAGGTACCTGACCCTCAAGTCGATGATCAAGAAAGCCGTCCGTTACTCATCAAACCTTTTAATCTTGGCGCACTAGATGATTTTTTCTGCGTACTCGATGATGACAACTGAAGCGTCGCTGATCGTTTGGGTTACCCCTCGTGGCTGAAGATATGGGGATCATCGCTATTGTCGTAATGGGCATGTTGGGCGTGTCAGTGGTATTTATATTTAAGCGACGAGATGGCGACGGGTTATTGTTGTGGGGATTGGCGTGCATCTTGTTAGCCTTGGCTTTGGCGGTCTCTTTTTCGTTGATCCCTCTTATTCCCTCTGATTGGGCTATCGCGCTTGGTGCTGCGCTCGCCGGCCTAATGGTCTATTGTTTATATCTCTCGCTATGGCGCGTACCGCTTCAGCGGCATGTCTATGGTGTTGCCGGTCTTATCTTTTTGTTGATTTTCTCATTGATTCAGTCGCTACATCTCACAGAAAACTGGCTCCTAGCTCGAGCTTGGCTCTATGCCGCCAGTGGTCTTGCCGTTGCGACGCTTGCAATTCTTGTTATTGGGCGCTGGCGAGTCGAGCGCCAGGTCGCTTATTTGTGGGTGAGTCTATTTCTTTTGGTGACAGCTCTGTGGGCGATAGCTGCCCCACTGGTAGAAAACGGAGTGCTTACCGCCTACGTACCGGCTACCTCGTTAGTGGGACTCCATCCCGACTTGGTTTTGCTCTCGGGCGCCGTAATTACCACCGTGGTTGTTACTATGTGCCGTCTTGGTCTTGCATTCGAAGATGCAGTAGCCCATCAGAATCAGCTCGCGGCTATTCACCACAAGGCGGTGGCACAACTTTCATTAGAGCGATCGTTGAGCCACCTAGATCAGGCTCGATCTTTGTCAATGATGTCGGCGGCATTGGCGCATGAGTTGAATCAACCAGTGACTGCGATTATGACAAACACGCAGTTGGCGCAACGATATCTTAAAGATTTTCCCCAGTCCGCCGATTTACTCAAAGCAATGGGCGCTGATTTGGAGCGCGATCTATCGAGAACAATTGATCTAATGAATGCTTATGTGGGCGGACAACTTCAAATCAAAACTGATCAGCAGTTCACAGACATCGACGCCGCGCTCGCGCAGGTCATCGAATGGTTGAAACCACAGCTAGACAGTCGTCAGATTAGTATTCGGATCGTCGGTCAAGCGGGGTCTAGCCGCGCGCGGATAGAACCCATCCATTTCGTTCAAATTTTAGTCAACCTGTTTCGAAACTCCATTGAAGCATTAGCGCGTGTGCCCATTGGTGAAGGTGAAATTGTCGTGTCACAGAGTTATTTCGATAGTTCCGTGACGCTCACAATCAGCGATAACGGTCCTGGCGTCTCGGCTGAGATACTGTCGGAAATTAGTGAAGGATTTCGCACTGATAAAGCGCATGGCATGGGTTTAGGTCTTTCTATTGCTCGCTGGATTATTGATCGTCATAGCGGGCGGTTTTCGTTTTGGTCTGAGCCTAACAAAGGATTTCATGTGCAGATGACCCTGGGTGCTTCAGTGTGAGTATCCTGTTTGGTCCATCTGATCATCTGGCTCTGGTGTTAAGCCTATTCCTGTTC
>CBFHJC010000127.1:0-5901 GCA_965656045.1 Aequoribacter sp. | reverse complement strand
TGAAATATGAGCTGTACGCCGATAACCTGTTCGATGAAGAATACTTGATTGATGCGGGCAACACCGGTGGCGGTCTGGGTATACCCACCTACGTGCCTGGCATGCCGATGATTGCTGGTTTTAGAGTGACTATGGACTTCTAGTTCTAAAGGCGATTAAACAAGCCCCCCAACGCGTGAGCCTTGGGGGGCTTTTTGCTTCAGCTGTCCTCGAATTTGCGCGTACCAGGCAAAGCTTTCAAGACGGGCGATTCGCTCACCGAGTATTGGCGCGAGAGCACAGTGGAGACGTAGCGGAACTGTGATTCGACGCTACTTGGCGTTAATGTCAGCAACGCCCACCCGCGTTGCGAGGTGTCTGTCGCCACCAGTTCGCTGCTAGAGTCCATGAGCGCTTGTCGGGTGGTCGCGACCGGTAGTGGTAGATAGCTCTCTAAACCGGGGCTTGAGATACCGGGTGTGCCCACTTCGATTCCGACGGCTTCACCTTGATCATTGCGCAAGTTAAACGCCCATGCGTTATGCGTGTCGCCAGCGAGTGAAATTGGGTTTACCGCATGATTCAAGAGATCCTCGTAAAGCTGTGCGCGTGCGACTGGGTAGCCGTCCCAGGCGTCAAGGTTAAGAGGTAATCCAAGTTGTGCCAGGCTGAGCATGCCTTTGATCCGCGTTTTGTATTGCTCGGGTATTGGCGCTTCGTCAATCAGGGATGGGTCGATAGAAGGCACCTTCACTTTCCCCATGAGTACCTGTTGGCCTAGAATCTGCCAGGTTGCTCCCCGCGTTCTGCTGCGCTTAAGAATAGTTTGTAACCACTCACTTTGCTCCTTGCCCAGTAATTGACGCGCTGGATTGTTCAGTTTGTCACGTACAAAAGTGGCTGGATCATCTTGTAGATCTTTCGCGTAGTCTAACTGTTCGTCACGCCCTATGAGTCGTGTGTCGAGCATTGAGAGATCAGCTAAGTCACCAATTTCAAAGTTGCGATAGATCGGTTCTTGATCCGAGGCTTGAGTTCGAATCGGCATCCACTCGTGATACGCCTTTTTCGCTGCAGCCATGCGAGTGGCGAAGTCGCCTTCACCGTCGTTGTGGTTTTCGGCACCAGAATGCCACGTGTTGTTGGTGAGTTCATGATCGTCCCAAACGGCAATCATGGGATGGTTCTGGTGTAGGGCCTGTAGGTCGGGATCGGTTCGATAGAGCCCATAGCGCATGCGATAATCTTCCAGCGCGATGATCTCTCCCGACGGTTTAACTCGGCGCCCGAGCTCCTCGACGGCTATCGGGTTTGAATAAACGCCATCGGCATACTCGTAAATATAGTCGCCGAGATGAAGCACCAAATCTAAGTCTGATTGGGCCATATCGGCATAGGCATTGAAGTAGCCCTGTGGGTAATTCGAGCAAGAGGCGAACCCAATTTTAAACGATTTGACGCGGCCCTTTGGAAGCGTTTTGGTCCGGCCAACGGCAGAGATCACGCCCTCGCTGAGAAATCGATAAAAGTACTGTTTACCCGGTTTCAATCCGGTGGCGTCGACTTTGACCGTGTAATCCGTACTCGGGGTCGCTGCAGCAGTACCTTCGCTGACAATCCGCTTAAACTGCTTGTCGGTGGCTACTTGCCATTGACACGTGAGAGACGTAGCTTGCCCCGAGCCGGGCAGCACTCTGGTCCAGAGAATCACGCGATCTTGCAGAGGGTCGCCGCTGGCGAGCCCGTGTGTAAAGTGAACCGAATTCTCGGCGGCCACGTGGAAACCTCGCAAGGCTAAAATGCCAAGACTGGCTCCCAAACCTTTCACCATGGTTCTACGTTTAATCGTATGCTGAGTCATCGTCTCTCTCCTGATTCGGTTATACCCGAGCTTAGCGTGATTTGACGACAGTTTCATGGCAAAAATGAGACGGTGTTACACGGGGCAGATGCGTTTGGTTTTCTTGATGATAGGGTGCTGAACTATCGCGGCCCAGATGTGGAATTTATGGGGACGCCGCCTCTGACTTTCAGGCGGCGGCCAAGCTCTCAGTTTGAGTGCGCTCTTTTTTCTGATCGTTTCTCAGCTTGCTGCCTTCTTCGCTCGTCTAATAGATCCATCTGCTCGGTGGTAAGAACCTGGCTAAGCTCTTGTCGAGTCTGGTCTCTTAAGGCCTTGCGCTGGTCGCGAGTGGCTTCACGTAGCGCTTTCGCTTGCTCTTTTTGTTTGCGCATAATATTCGTTACGGCAGCGGTTTGTTCATCGGTTAATCCGAGCGCGGTTTGCAGCTGTTCGACCCGCATGCCTTCAGGGCGATCCGCCTTGGCGTGATGCATGGCGAAGGTGCTGGTGGATACGGTAAGGGCAACGAGGCCGCTTGTAATAAGACGTATCAACATAACTTTTTCCTCTTAGGGGTTGGGTCAATCTGGGGTTAACGTCGGTGGTGTAAGACCACTCAGAACACAGTGTATAAAAAGACTGTGCAGCAAATGTGCATCAATTAAGATGTTTTTGTGGAGGGGCGATAGCGATAGCCAACACCGTAGGTGGTATCGATACAGGATTCTTGACCAATGCTTGCTAGTCGCTTTCGCAACTTCTTAACATGGCTATCGATGGTGCGGTCGCTCACGATTCGACCATCGGTATAAATGACATCCATGAGTTGGTTGCGCGTGAATAGACGGTCGGGCGAGCTCATTAGCGCTCCAAGTAAAGCACATTCTACTGCCGTTAAATCTGCACATAGCGCACCTAGGCACACGCGCAAGGCTGACCTATCGAGAGTCAGCTGAGGCCCAGTCGCATGGTCGGTGCTGAGTTGAGTGCTTTGGTAGCGCTTCAAATTGGCTTTGACGCGAGCTATGACCTCGTTCGGGCTGAACGGCTTGATAATATAGTCGTCAGCGCCAAGCTCGAGTCCACGCAGCCGATCGGCTTCAGAGATCCGGGCACTAATAAAGAGTATCGGTGCGTTGCTGCTTCTTCGAATAAATTCACACAGACTAAAACCGTCCTCATCGGGCAGCATAACATCGAGTAAAAAGGTCTCGATGGTGAGAGTTGGGAATACAGCTCTGAGTTCTGCGGCAGTACTGAAGGTCAGCGCGTCAAAGCCAGATTGCACTAAGTAGTCTCTTAAAAGAGCGGCAATTTTAGGATCGTCCTCAACGACTGCAATCATGGCTAACTCCGATTGCCTTGAGGCCAGCGAAAAGTAAATTTTAAGCCGCCCATGCTTGAATGTGAGGCGGTCACCTCCGCGGTATGCGCTTGCGTCAAAGATTTCACAATGGCTAATCCCAGCCCGGCGCCACCCAGCACGCGATTTCTGGAGCGATCAGCGCGATATAAGCGCTCGAATAGCTGTTCCGGATCGCCCTCGAAACCAGGCCCCGAGTCCTCAAGCGACCATACGACATGATGCCCGTCGGCTTGAGAAGCCCACCGTAAGGTCGCACCATTAGAGCAGTAACGGATGCAATTGCTGATCAGATTATCCAGTATCTGATCTAATCGATCTGAGTCGGCAAACAGCATTGTGGCTCTCGGTGAGAGTGCCGCTGTCTCTACACGGAGGCCTCGGCTAGCCAGGCCCTGTTGGTGACGTGACATTGCTCGGGCTAGATGTTGATCTAAGGCACAGTCTTTTTTAACTAAGAGAACCCCGCCACTTTCTGCCGTACTAAGATCGTAAAGATCGCTCACTAAGTAGTCGAGATGCTTCACCTCTTGGTGGAGTGATTCGATCGACTCGTTTGAGAGTGGTCTGACGCCATCTAATAACGCTTCTGTTTCGCCTAGCAGCACCGTTAAAGGTGTTCGAAGCTCGTGGGCGATGTCTGCGATCCAGCGCTCTTGGGCTTGCTCGTGCAGATGTAAGGTGCGAGCCAAGGTGTGCACTTGGGCGGCAAGTTTACTGAGCTCATCGCGTTCGGGCAGATTGAGTTGGAGATTGCGTTCGCCAGCAGTCAATTGGGTCAGGGCACGACCAATTAACCGAATCGGTGCCACAAAGCGAGCAGAGAACCAGAGTGCGAATCCAAATGCGATTAGCCCGGTAGCCAAGATAGCCATGAGGAAGGTTTGATTTTGCTGCTGAACAAAAGCGTGTTCGATACCGCTGGGGATCGATGGCAACGGCGGCAGGGCTAGAAAGCCAATCGTTTGCTGGTTCATGATCAGTTCATGGGCAATAGATCGATCTGCGCGGACTAGAGGTCCGATTAGGTGCTTGCCTTCTTGATCGAGTAGTGAGAGTCGTCCAAGTCTAAGCGGCCGCGTTTCGCTTGACCGATAGCTTGTGACCACCTGTCTCATCGCCTCTCTGAGCTCTGTGCCGCGCGCAGGTGGCCAGGCAGAGCGTTTTGCGTACAGGTCGATCAGAGGCTGAGTATGTCGATCTAGCGCGCGAAGATCCTGCTGCACGACCAGTTCAGAGAAATCAGTATTAAAGCGGTATTGGGTAACAAGGTAGACCAAGCCGAGCAGCGTCAAATTCGCGGCAAAAAAAGCCAACGCCAGTTTGGCTCGAAGCGATAGATGAGGTAGAGGACTCGTCATAGCCTGAGTATAGCCCACCATTGTGCATGAAATGAGGACTTTCACGAGATCATAAATCCGGTTCAACACGCATGGTGTTGCTCGGGAAAGCGCCTTTAGCTTGGTTTACAACACCGACAAATCGATACTGGGAATCAACATCGATGGATAGCGCGGAGTAGCTCTGAGGTCAGAGGGGCAGGCGTAAACACGCACACCTGATACGATGTGCGACTACTCGATCTACCAGTAATAGAATCCAAGATACAGAATCAGCAGGGCCATGATCCAAGCCGCCGTAGTCCCAATCGACCAAGATAAACTGCCCTGTTGTTCTTGATCGGTGCTGCTCGGGTTAGCCCATTGCGCGACTCTTGAGGTGAGTAGCGGACTTACCCTTGTAAAGGCGGTATTTACCTTGCCGAGGGCATTCAGACTACTGATTGCGAGGCTTTTACCGAGCCGCCTCCAAAGCCAATCAGTATCGAGCGTGAGCGTATTGGTACGCTTCATCAGTGGCAGTAACAAAAAGAATGCGAGGCCAGAAAAGAGCAGTAACTGACAATAAAAGACCACTTTGCCAGGCTTGTAGGCATTGAAGTCGGTGGGATAAGGTAGTAACTCGTAAAAAGGTGCTGGCACGATGCCAATCAAGAAGCACATGGCGACAAAAAATAGCATTGCCAGACTCATGTTCCACGGCGCATCTTTGGGTCGTAACCCCGAATCTTTCTGGAAGAATACATACCAGGGGAACTTGATGCCTGCGTGCAGGAAGACGCCTGCCGAAGCTGCTGCCAAGACATACCAGACAAATTCTAAGCCTTCCATCGAGGCCGCTTCAGAAATCATTGTTTTGGTGGTGAAACCAGAGGTCAGCGGGAAGCTTGAAATGGCCAAGGCGCCGACGATACCGCATATCGCGGTTATTGGCATTGTCCGATACAGTCCACCAAGCTCATTACACTTTTCTTTGCCGGTGTGATAAATCACGACACCCGCGCTCATGAATAAGAGCGCTTTATAAATGATGTGGGCAAAGGCGTGCGCGGTTGCCCCATTCAGTGCCATCGGTGTGCCGATACCCACAGCAACCACCATGAAGCCGACTTGGTTGACGATCGAAAACGCCAAAATTCGACGCACGTTATTTTCGAGAAGAGCCCAAATGATCCCATAGAGGATCATAAACATACCGACATAGATGAGCAGTTCGGTACCGGGGAATAATAAAATGAGCGCAAGAATTGCGGTTTTAGTGGTAAAAGCCGACAGGAAGAGTGAGCCGCTGGGCGAAGCCTCTGGATAGGCATCCGATAGCCACGCTGATACGGGCGGCGCAGCGGCGTTAATCAGAATACCTGCGAGCATCATAT
>CBFHJC010000126.1:0-5940 GCA_965656045.1 Aequoribacter sp. | reverse complement strand
TGACGACGCCTGTGTGTCTGCCGTATCGTCAGCTTGATCGCCGATTTCAGGCGCATTGGCGTTCTTAAGGTGTCCCACGAGATCCGCTTCACTGATGCGCCGACCGGTTTCGACCGAAGTCACCTTGGCCCGTTCCACAATGATATCTGGCGTAATACCTGAGGCCTGAATCGAACGACCGTTGGGCGTAAAATACAATGCCGTAGTCAGCTTTACCGCGATTTCATCGGATAAAGGCAGTACTGTTTGCACCGATCCTTTGCCGAAGCTTTGCGTGCCCATAATCACCGCGCGACGCTGATCCTGAAGCGCGCCAGCCACGATTTCAGAAGCGCTGGCCGAGCCGCGATTAATCAAGACCACGATTGGTGCACCATCGAGAATATCGCCGGGAGTCGCCGAGTATTCGGCCGCTGCGTCTTCGATGCGCCCTTCGGTATACACCACTAAGCCCCCCGTTAGGAACAAGTCGGCGACTTCGACACTGGCTTGAAGAACACCGCCGGGGTTGTTGCGCATATCAATCACAAGGCCCGAAAGCGGCCCATCACTCATGAGCTTATCGAGGCTTTGCTCGACTTCGCGGTGCGTTTTGCGCTGAAATTGCGAGATTCTAAGATAGCCAATACCCGGTGCAAGCAAGCGTTCGCGGGTGCTGCGAACCGGAATACGAGCACGCTCCAGCTCAACATCGAAGGGCTCACTTTCACCCGTTCGGCCAATTTCTAGAATCAGTGATGTCCCGGGTTCACCGCGCATTCGATCGATGGCTTCGCTCAGTGATTTGTTCTCCATAGATTCATCGTCGATGCTGAGGATGACATCACCGCTTTGCAGACCCGCTTCGGCAGCCGGCGTATCGTCGATGGGAGATATCACAGTAATGAACCCGTTTTGCTTGCCGACTTCGATACCAATACCCCCGAACTCGCCCGCGGTGGAGTCTTGTAGATCGCTGAAGGCTTCACGAGTGAGATAGGTGGAATGCGGATCAAGGTTCGACATCATGCCTCTGATCGCAAAGTCCATGAGCTCGCTCTGTGGGATCTCTTCGACATAGCCCTGACGAATCTGATTGAAGACATCGGCAAAGCGTTTGAGCGCCTCGAGTGGTAACTCTTGCTTGATGTCGGGTTCAGCTGTGGTGTCTGGAGTTGTCGTTTCTGGTGCTGTGCCGTCTGGTGTCGAATTGGCTGGCGCGGCGGTTTGCTGCGCTATGGTCAGAGGCGCTGCGTGGGTTGGTGTCGAATTCACTGGTGCTGCGGTTGTCTCTGACTTCGGCGGCGTCTCTGCTAGGCTGAGCCCAGACCAAGTCACTGCGGTAATAAAAGCGAGTTTCGCGAGACTGTGTTGCAGCATGAGTCGTCCTTGGGTGGGGCCTATCGACACCACTGAGCTGGATTTTGAGGTATTCCGCGCTGGCGGATCTCGAAGTATAAGCCTGGCTGGGTTTGGCCGCCAGTATTGCCCGCTTGCGCGATGGCCGTGCCAGTATCGACCCAATCGCCTTCAGCGACCAGCAGCGCATTGTTGTGCGCATACAGACTCATGTAATCGTCGCCGTGATCAATGATCACTAATAAGCCATAGCCTCGCAACCAATCTGCAAACACCACTTGGCCGTGATAAATACTGGTCACAGGATCATTCAGAGCATTGTTGAATAGTACGCCTTGCCACCTGAGCTCGTTGTTACGAACGCTGTTGAAGCGGTGTTTTATGGTCGCCGAGGTGGGCCACTTCAGAGACTTTTGGTAATCCGTAATGGGTGCCACTTTGTTGCGACCCGCCTGACTTTTGCTGATATCGATCTCGTCGATGAGCGTTTGCAGCGATTCTCGATCTTGCAGCAGGGCTTGTTGTTGCGACAGCAAAGACTGCTCGAGCGACGCCAATGAGCGCAGCAGGGCAGTGCGCTCCGACTGATCTTTGGCGATTGCCTCACGCTGTTGGCGAAGCGCGTTCAGTGAGCTCGCCCGTTTTGCCTGCAGCTGCCGCTGGGTTTGCTCGGCAGTGTCGAGCTTAGTGAGTACCTGCTTGAGTTCTGTGAGCGCCGTGGTTTGTTGCTCTGCTAACTGTGCATGAAATACCAAGTAGCGTGCCAGCGAGGCGGGATCTTCTTGCGAGAGCAGAAGCTTTACTCGGTTGTTATCGCGAGTGAGCCACAGCGCGCGCAGCAGCTCGCCAATAGCATCTTGCTGATCTTGCAAGGTAGCTTGAGCGCTGTTGATCTGAGCCAATGTGACTTCAAGCGCTTGCTCATGGTCTTGAAGTGCCAGTTGTTCGCGTTGTATGGATGCTTGCAGTTGATTCATCGAGCGTTCAATCGACTCAATCTGAGCGCTGATCGCCTGCGCTTCAGCCTGAGTTTTGGTCAGATCATCAGACACGCTCAACAGGGCATCATCGACCTGCTCGATCTGGTCAACTAGGGTTTGGCGGTCTTCTTGAGCGAAAACGCTGGTTTGATGCAGTAGTGCCCACGCCAACAGAACTTGCGCTAGCGTGAGACTGAGCTGGTGTTGGCTAAAGAGGCTCAAATAAACTGTCGCCCGTCATTTCAGACGGTACCTGAAGCCCCATCAGATTCAGCAGACTGGGAGCGACATCTGCCAGCCGGCCGGGTTCTGTTCTGAACCGAATGGGCTTGTTGCCAAGATATACTAAGGGGACGCGTTCGGTGGTGTGTTGGGTGTGCTGCTGTCCACTATCGTAATCGAGCATTTGTTCGCAGTTGCCGTGATCGGCGGTAATGAGCGCTTGTCCGCCCACTTTGGCCAAGGCGGCTTCGACGCGCGCCAAACACGCATCGAGTGCTTCCACGGCCTGCACAGCAGCATCAAAATTACCGGTGTGGCCGACCATATCGCCATTGGCATAGTTACACACGATCAGATCATAGCGCTGCGACTCGATCGCCTCGACCAGCTTGTCGGTAAGCTCTGGCGCGCTCATCTCAGGCTTTAAATCATAGGTCGCGACGTCTGGCGAAGGGATTAGGACTCTATCTTCGCCCTCAAACAAGGCCTCTTGCCCGCCGCTGAAAAAGAAAGTGACGTGCGCATATTTTTCGGTTTCCGCAATTCGCAGCTGGGTTTTACCCTGTTGGCTCAGGTAATCGCCCAGCACGTTGGCGAGGCTCTCGCTGGGGAATGCTACGGTGGTGGCTAAGTCACTGGCATACTCGGTGGCTGAGGCAAAGCCTGCCAGCGCAATCGGTCGAGCTGGCGTGAAGCCGCAAGAATCTGGATTCACAAAGGCTTGCGTGAGTTCGCGCGCGCGGTCTGCCCGAAAGTTCATGAACAGGATGGCGTCGCCGTTTTCAATTCGAATAGGTGTTTCGCCCGAGGCGTTGTGAATTCGAGTAGGCGCTACGAACTCATCGTTCTCGTTACGCTGATAAGCCAATGCCAAGGCGTTTGACGCGCTATCGGCAGTGTAATCCGCGATGCCATCGGTGATGAGTTGATACGCTTTCTCGACTCGATCCCAGCGCTGATCGCGATCCATCGCAAAATATCGTCCTACAACAGAGGCAATTTGACCGCAGCCCAATGAGTCGAATAGGGCCTCAGCCCGTTCAATAGAGGCCTGCGCACTGCGAGGCGGTGTGTCACGTCCGTCTAAAAAGGCATGCAAGTACACAGCGCGCGCGCCTCGCTCTGCGGCAAGGCGAATGGCTGCGACAATGTGATCTTCGTGCGAGTGGACTCCGCCAGCCGATAACAGCCCAAAGATATGCACTGCGCCCTGCTGCGCAATGGCTGCGTCGATGGTGTCGCACAGCGCTGCATTGGTGTTGAAAGTGCCGTCGGAAATGGCTTTATCGATGCGTGTGATCTGCTGATAAATGACGCGGCCAGAGCCCAAGCTCATGTGTCCCACTTCGGAATTACCCATCTGCCCATCGGGTAGGCCCACATCGAGCCCCGACCCCGAGATCAGATGATGCGGCTGTTGCGACCAAAATCGATCCCAGGTGGGCGTATTGGCATGAGCGATCGCGTTGTCTTCGGTAGCTTCGCGGTAGCCGAAACCGTCGAGTATGATCAGTGCAGTGGGCGTTTTTATGGACACAGTGCGGGTGTCTCCCATGTCGGTGTTAAAGCGCGAATAGCTCGTGATTATAGCGTACTGGAGCCAAGCCGAGTAGGGTAAGGGGCAGATTGTCTGTTCGGTAGCAAGGTTTGATCTGGTGACCTCGGGTACGAGACTGTATACTTCGCCGCTGGATACCAACACTCGACCGTGTAGTGACGCACAGGAAAGGGCGACCGCGCTAATGAACCTGAACTTATTGTTACAATTTGTCTCTGAGCAGTGGATTTTATTCGCGGCCTTATCGGTGGTGATCGCCATGTTCATTCGCCACGAATTGTCACGCGGTGCCCCCGGGCTGACCCCTCAGCAATCGATTCGCCGAGTGAACAGCGATGGCGGAATCTTTTTAGATATTCGCGAGGTCGGTGATTTTAAGCAGGGTCACATTGCCGATGCGCTCCATATTCCCAGCGCTAAACTCGCTACTCGCATGGGCGAACTTGAATCCTACAAAGAAAAACCGATTATTGTGGTGTGCCGCATGGGCCAAACGGCAGGTGGCGCCAGCAAGCAACTGCTCGATGCAGGCTTTTCGGAAGTCTTTAAAATGAAAGGCGGCATGATGGAATGGGATGCGCTACAGCTACCGGTTGTGTCAGTCAAATGAGCAACCCGGTTGTTATTTACACCACGCGTTTTTGCCCCTTTTGTGTGCGAGCCAAGCATCTGCTCAATGCAAAAGGCGTTGATTACCAAGAGATTCCCGTAGACGGCGCACCTCAGCTACGCCAAGAAATGGCACGCAAGGCTGGCCGAACTTCGGTCCCACAGATTTGGATTGGCTCGCATCACGTGGGTGGCTCCGATGAGTTAGCCGCGTTGGAACGAGCTGGTCGATTAGATTCTTTACTTAACCCGTAGATAACAGGAGGACGGCTCGATGGCCGACGACCAAACTGAAGCAGCTGCAGCAGCGGAGCAGGCGCCCGAACAGCAATTTGTGATGCAGCGCATTTACACCAAAGATATCTCGTTCGAGTCGCCCGCCACACCAGGTGTTTTTCGTAAGCAGTGGCAGCCTAAAATCAACATCGACTTGAACACCAAAAGTGACAAGATCGATGAAGACAACAATTACGAAGTTGTGCTGACTATTACGGTAACCGCGAAAGTCGACGACGAGACCGCGTTTTTAGTAGAAGTACAGCAGTCGGGTATTTTCTTTGTGAAAGGTTTCGAAGGCGATGTGTTGCGCCGATTGTTGGGCACTGCAGCACCGAACATTTTATTCCCCTATGCCAGAGAAAGCATTGATACGCTCGTCGTCAAAGGCGGTTTCCCAGCACTAATGCTGGCGCCGGTTAACTTCGATGCCTTGTATCAGCAGGCCTTAAATCAGGCGCAAGCTCAGGCGGCAGCGGCACCCGAGTCGACGCACTAGTCGAGGCCGTTAAAACCGGTTTGCCTGAGTGCTTCGTACAGAATCACGGCAGTCGCGTTCGAGAGGTTCAAGCTTCTTGAATCGGCTGCCATCGGAATTCTGATTCTGCATTCGCTGGGCCTTGATTCAATAATCTCTGCAGGTAAGCCCCGAGTCTCGGGGCCCATCAGTAAGATATCCCCGGCTTTAAAGTTCGCCTTGGTGTAATGCATCGACCCTTTGGTGGTGCAGGCAAAGATCTGGGGTGAGGCGTTTAAGCTGAGCTGGGTCAGGCAGGCGTCAAGGTCGGGGTGCACAGTAACGACGCTAATATCTTTGTAGTCCATACCCGCGCGGCGTAGGCGTTTCTCATCGAGGCTAAAGCCCAAAGGCTCAATCAGGTGTAATTCACAACCCGTGTTGGCGCACAGGCGCATGATATTGCCTGTATTCGGGGGGATCTCGGGCTCAAATAGCAC
>CBFHJC010000125.1:0-5958 GCA_965656045.1 Aequoribacter sp. | reverse complement strand
TCCCCTAGACCTCGTGCCGCCATCCCCAAATGCGTCTCAAGGATCTGACCAACGTTCATTCGCGATGGCACACCAAGTGGATTGAGAACAATGTCGACCGGCTCACCATGCTCGTCGAAAGGCATATCCTCGACAGGCATAATGACCGAGATCACACCCTTGTTACCGTGACGACCCGCCATTTTATCGCCTGGCTGAATTCGTCGCTTAATAGCGAGGTAGACTTTGACGATTTTTAAAACGCCTGGCTGCAGATCATCACCTGTTTGGAGTTTGCGCTTTTTGTCTTCGAAGCGCTCCTCAAGCAGACGATTCTCTTCCTCAAGCTGTTTTTCAGAGGACGCTAATAACGCGTTCACGTCAGCGTCATCGGTTTTGATCTTAAACCACAGATCACGATCCAACTCTGCCAGTATTGCCTCTGACAATACGGTGCCTTTAGATAGACCAGCGCCACTGAGGGTTTTCTTGCCCTGTAGGTGCGAGCTCAATCGGGCAAAAACGGCTTCTTCAAAGATCCGATACTCTTCTTTCAAATCTTTTCGGAAACTGTTCAGCTGGTGATTCTCGATCTCGCGCGCCCGTGAATCCTTCTCAAGCCCATCTCTAGTGAAGACTTGAACATCGATCACAGTACCCTTGGTGCTTGATGGCACTCGCAGCGAAGTGTCTTTTACATCAGACGCTTTCTCGCCAAAAATCGCACGCAGTAGCTTCTCTTCTGGCGTCAACTGAGTTTCGCCTTTAGGCGTAACCTTACCAACCAGAATATCGCCTGGCTCTACCTCAGCACCGATATAAACAATACCCGACTCATCCAATTTGGACAGAGCACTTTCACCAACATTGGGGATATCCGCAGAGATTTCCTCTGAGCCCAATTTGGTATCACGCGCTATACAGGTCAACTCTTGAATATGAATCGAGGTAAACCGGTCTTCTTTTACTACGCGCTCAGAAACCAAAATCGAGTCTTCGAAGTTGTATCCATTCCAAGGCATGAAGGCGATGCGCATGTTTTGACCCAGCGCCAAATCACCCATGTCAACCGAAGGTCCGTCAGCCAGGACATCTCCACGCTCAACGACGTCACCTTTGTTCACGATGGCGCGTTGATTGATACAGGTATTTTGGTTGGAGCGTGTGTATTTCACCAAATTGTAAATATCGACAGGTGCTTCATCACCCTGAGCTTCGGAGTTATTGACCCGCACAACGATGCGACTTGCATCCACTGAGTCGACCACGCCCGAGCGCTTAGCAACAACGCAGACCCCGGAATCCCGGGCTACGTATCGCTCCATACCTGTTCCAACAAGCGGCTTATCACTCACCAAAGTCGGAACGGCTTGACGCTGCATGTTAGAACCCATGAGTGCGCGGTTAGCGTCGTCATGCTCCAAGAATGGAATTAGTGCTGCAGCAATAGATACAACCTGCTTAGGCGACACATCCATGTAATCGATACGCTCTGGCGGCATCACCGTAAATTCGTTCATGTGCCGAACAGCGACCAAATCGTCGGTGAATCGACCTTTCTTATCGACTGTCGCCGATGCCTGAGCAATAACGTGCTCCGCCTCATTGATCGCCGATAGGTACTCGATATCATCGGTTACCTGTCCGTCGACAACGCGACGGTATGGCGTCTCTAGAAAACCGTACTCGTTGGTCCGTGCATACGTCGCCAACGAATTGATCAAACCAATGTTTGGACCTTCAGGGGTCTCAATTGGGCAGACTCGACCGTAGTGCGTGGGGTGTACATCGCGCACTTCGAAACCAGCGCGCTCGCGCGTCAGTCCGCCTGGACCAAGAGCCGATACACGACGCTTGTGAGTCACCTCAGACAGCGGGTTGTTTTGATCCATGAACTGCGACAATTGGCTCGAACCAAAGAACTCCTTCACCGCGGCAGACACAGGCTTCGCGTTAATAAGATCTTGCGGCATCAAACCTTCGCTCTCAGCCATTGAGAGACGTTCCTTGACCGCGCGCTCAACCCGCACCAAGCCCACTCGGAATTGGTTTTCCGCCATTTCACCAACCGATCGTACACGGCGGTTACCGAGATGGTCGATGTCATCAACGACACCTTTACCATTTCGAATCGACACTAGCATTCGCAATACATCGACGATATCTGATCGATCTAAAATACCAGAGCCTTCAACAGCTTCTCGCCCCAAACGCCGGTTGAATTTCATCCGACCAACGGTCGAGAGATCATAGCGATCAGGAGAGAAGAATAAGTTTTGAAATAAGTTCTCGGCCGACTCTTTTGTTGGCGGCTCGCCAGGACGCATCATGCGATAGATTTCGACCAGCGCCTCTAGCTCGTTGCGGGTCGCATCTTGACGTAGGGTGTCGCTGAGGAAAGGACCACAATCGAGATCATTCGTGTAAAGCGTCTCGATTTTTTTCACGCCAGCGTCTAGCATAATTTGGAGTGTGTCTGCTGTGAGTTCAGTATTGCACTCGACCAGAACCTCGCCTGTCTTTTCATCGACAAAATTCTTTGCCAGCGCCAAGCCGTGCACGTACTCAGCAGGAATCTCTAAAGTTTTAACTTTGGCTTTTTCGAGCTCACGGATGTGACGCGCGGTAATTCGACGACCCTGCTCCACAATCACTTTTTTGCCAATCTTGATATCAAAGCTTGCGATATCACCACGCAGGCGCTCAGGAATCAGCGTCATCGTAAACGTGGTCGCGTTATTGACTTTGAACTCATTGACGTCAAAGAACATATCCAGAATGTCTTCTGAACTGTAGCCTAAGGCTCTCAGTAATACGGTCGCTGGCAATTTGCGACGGCGGTCGATTCTGACAAAAACCTGATCTTTTGGATCAAATTCAAAATCTAACCAGGAACCGCGGTAAGGGATGATGCGCGCCGAATATAAAAGCTTGCCAGAAGAGTGAGTCTTGCCCTTATCATGGTCAAAAAAGACACCTGGTGAGCGATGTAACTGAGACACGATGACCCGCTCTGTACCATTAATTACAAAGGTACCGTTCTCGGTCATCAGCGGAATTTCACCCATGTAGACATCTTGCTCTTTGATGTCTTTAATCGCCTTACTCGACGAATCCTTATCGTAAATAATCAATCGCACTTTGACTCGCAAAGCGCAGGCATAGGTGACACCACGGAGCTGACACTCGCTCACGTCAAATGTTGGGGCGCCAAGTTTGTAATCGACATACTCCAGCGCCGCATTACCGCTGTAGCTAGCGATCGGGAAAACAGACTGAAATGCAGCATGTAACCCGTGCTCGCCTCGCTGATCAGCAGGGATTCCCTGCTGAGTAAATTTCTTGTAGGAATCCAGCTGAATCGCCAATAGATAAGGGATATCCATTACATTAGGTAGGGATCCAAACTCTTTTCGAATACGTTTCTTCTCTGTGTACGAGTAAGCCATCAGTACTCTCCAGCCTCTTTTTTGCCACCGCGTCCGATTCCTCGGTCCGCTACCACCTTTTCAGGCGCTCTGATGCACGCTGTTGCTGCACCCACAAAAATATCCCGCTAAAAGCAGGAAAAGGCCGGCAAGCAAAATTGCTTACCAGCCCATTTTGAACCCGTGTTAAAACAGGGGTTCGGCACTACTTTACTTGAGCTCGACCGTGCCGCCCGCTTCTTCAAGTTGCTTCTTGATATCTTCCGCCTCGTCTTTTGAAGCGCCTTCTTTGATTGGCGATGGTGCACCGTCAACCAAACCTTTTGCTTCTTTCAGACCCAAGCCAGTCACTGCACGGACGACTTTGATGACGTTTACTTTCTTATCGCCCGACGCTGTCAACACAACATCGAACTCAGTCTGATCAGCTGCCGCAGCACCGCCGGCATCGCCAGCTGCCGCAGCAGGAGCTGCCGCTACCGCTGCCGCAGCAGTAACACCGAACTTCTCTTCCATTGCTGAAATCAACTCAACAACATCCATCACAGACATTGCTGCGATTGCTTCTAATATATCGTCTTTAGATAAAGCCATTGCTTCTCTCCTAGTTCTCTAAATGTTAAAAAAAAGCTGACTATGCGGCTTCTTTTTGATCTTTGACTGCTGCCACTGTGCGCACCAGTTTTCCAGGTACATCGTTCATGGTTTGTACCAACTTCGTGACCGGCGCCTTCATCACACTCATCAACATCGATAGAGCCTGATCTCGGGTCGGCAACTTCGCCAACACATCCAATTGATTCGCACCCAGTAACTGACCACTGACCGCCAATGCTTTGACTTCGAACTTAGGGTTTTCCTTCGCGAAGTCTTTGAACAACCGCGCTGCAGCACCGGGATCTTCCATCGAAAATCCAAACAGTGAAGGACCGACCAGAGTATCGTTTGCACACTCGTAGTCAGTACCTTGCAGAGCTCGTTTAGCAAGGGTATTCCGCACAACACGGAGGACCACATTGCTCTCACGAGCTTTGCTACGCAGGACGGTCATAGCATCCACTGAAACACCGCGTGCATCTGCGATGACCAATGAAAGCGCACTGGTGGCTGTCTCGCTAACTTCAGCAACGATTGCTTTTTTGTCTTCGAGTCTAATTGCCACTGGTTTTCTCCTGGCTTACTTAACATGTTGTGCCGAGGCACAACTCCAATGTGGTGAAAACATACACCATCTGCGTAGGAGGCATTGCCATTAAACCGCTTCGTTCACGGTACCTACGGTCTTTGATGGCCTATAAATGAGTAGCTTAGAACTCGACTACTTAATCTAAAGACCTCAAAGGTAGCAGGTTTCCCTGCCCGCCTCCTCCATGAGGCTATCAGCGCTAGCCCGAGGGCTTGACGCTTAAATATCGAGAGCGCTGTGCTCTATAGTGATACCGGGGCCCATCGTGGTAGAGAGCGTTACTTTCTTCATGTACACGCCTCTTGATGCCGCGGGTTTCGCCTTCTTAAGGTCCGACAGGACCGCCTGAAGATTGCCCTTGATGGCTTCAAAATCGAAGGATACTTTTCCGATACCGCCGTGAATGATGCCGTTCTTATCGGTTCGATAACGCATCTGACCAGCTTTGGCATTCTTAACGGCCGTCACCACATCTGGGGTAACAGTGCCGGTCTTTGGGTTTGGCATTAAGCCGCGAGGGCCTAAGATTTGGCCAAGCTGACCGACCACTCTCATTGCGTCAGGCGAGGCAACGACGACATCAAAGTCCATCATCCCACCTTTCACCAGCTCAGCTAGGTCATCCATACCAACGAAATCCGCCCCAGCCTCTTTCGCTTGATCTGCTGCAGCGCCTTGCGCAAATACCGCAACGCGAACGTCACTACCCGTCCCGAAAGGCAAGGTAGTAGCACCACGAACAGCCTGATCAGATTTACGTGCATCGATACCGAGATTCACGGCCACTTCCACCGACTCGACGAATTTAGCCGTTGCACACTCTTTTAATAGAGCAACAGCCGCTTCGAGTGAATATACTTTGTCCGCGTCGACTTTTTCTCGGATCGCACGCTGACGCTTTGATAACTTAGCCATGATCAAGACTCCTCTACTTCGATGCCAGCTGAACGAGCGCTACCCGCAATAGTGCGAACGGCAGCATCCATATCAGCAGCGGTCAGATCAGGCCACTTCTGTGTGGCAACATCTTCGAGCTGAGCGCGATTCACCTTGCCCACTTTATGCGTGTTGGGTGTCGGCGAACCTTTTGAGAGTCCCGCCACTTTTCGCAGTAATACCGATGCAGGAGGCGTCTTCTTGATAAAGGTAAAGGAGCGATCACTGTAAACTGTGATCACAACAGGAATTGGCAGACCAGGCTCTAAGCTCTGGGTCTCGGCGTTAAACGCCTTACAAAATTCCATGATATTCACGCCGTGCTGACCCAGTGCGGGGCCGACTGGCGGACTTGGGTTAGCCTGTCCGGCTGCAACTTGCAGCTTGATGTAGGCTTGTACTTTCTTTGCCATAGTGTCCTCTCTTGGG
>CBFHJC010000124.1:0-5964 GCA_965656045.1 Aequoribacter sp. | reverse complement strand
CATAGACTGTTTTAAAGGGAACTTCTTGCTTGAAGTGGAGGGTCATCATGATCATCCGTGCGACCCAGAAGAAAATAATATCGAAGCCAGTTACCAGTACAGAACTGGGGTGATAACGCGCGAGCTCCGGTGTTTTTTCTGGCCAGCCAAGGGTCGAGAATGTCCAGAGCGCGCTACTGAACCAAGTGTCGAGCACGTCCTCGTCTTGTCTGAGCGAGGTCTCAGGTGGCAGCGCATGCTCCGTGCGGATAGCGGCCTCGTCGGAGCCAACATAGACATTGCCCAGATCATCATACCAGGCAGGTATGCGATGTCCCCACCAAAGCTGTCGGCTGATACACCAATCTTGAATGTCACGCATCCACGCAAAGTAGGTATTTTCCCATTGCTTCGGTACAAACTCGATGTCACCGTTTTCAACCGCTTTGATGGCAGGCCCTGCCAATTTTTTTGCGTCTACGTACCACTGGTCCGTTAAGTAAGGCTCGATGACAACGCCGGATCGGTCGCCCCGAGGTACTTTGAGTGCATGAGGCTCGATCTGAGCGAGCAAGCCTAAGTCGTCCATATCTTTGACAATGCGATCTCGAGCCTCGAATCGATCGAGTCCTTGGTAGGCTTCTGGTGCTTCGTGATTAATCTCAGCGCTGTCCGTCAGAATATTAATCATCTGCAGCCCATGGCGCTGCCCCATTTCATAATCGTTGAAATCATGAGCTGGGGTAATCTTGACGCAACCGGTACCAAATTCTGGGTCGACGTAGTCATCGGCAATAATAGGAATAGTGCGATCCGTCAGGGGAAGACGCACGGATTGGCCGATGAGGTGCTGGTATCGGCTGTCATCAGGATGCACTGCGACTGCAGTGTCACCGAGCATGGTTTCGGGACGAGTAGTTGCGACCACAAGATAGCCTGACTGGTCAGCAATTGGATATCTGAAGTGCCACAGTGAACCTTGCTCTTCCTCGCTGATCACCTCGAGATCTGAGACGGCGGTGTGCAACTTGGGATCCCAATTGACGAGTCTTTTGCCGCGATAGATCAGCTGTTCGCGGTATAGATCAATAAAAACTTTCTGCACCGCTGCAGAGAGGCCATCGTCCATGGTGAATCGCTCGCGAGACCAATCAAGAGAGGCCCCGAGTCGGCGCAGTTGCGAGGTAATGGTACCTCCAGAGCGCTCTTTCCACTCCCAGACTTTATCGATGAAGGCAGCTCTACCGAGGTCGTGCCGGCTGATACCCTCTGCCTCAAGCTGACGTTCAACCAGCATCTGAGTGGCAATGCCCGCATGATCTGTTCCAACTTGCCAGAGCGTGTCCATACCTCGCATACGATGATATCGAACTAGCGCATCCATAATGGTGTCTTGGAAGCCATGCCCCATATGTAAGCTGCCGGTCACATTGGGTGGCGGAATCATAATGCTGTAGGGCTCACCCTCTCCAGAAGGCGCGAAGTAACCCTCGGCCTCCCAGCGTTGATACCATTTGGTTTCTATGGCTTGAGGTTCAAATGTCTTTTCCATGCTCGAGCGCCTTACTAAAAAAGCCGATGATTATACGCGATTGGGGAGACTGACGTCGTGTTTTTCTAGCGTGAATCCGCGGTGTTTATACCAGCGCCACGCCTCGCGCATGGCCTCGAGGTGCTCGTCTTGCTGCGTCACAATTTCGCAGACTCGCTGAAAGCGTGAAGCAAAGTTCGCGGTGGCTAACGACAGATTAATTAAGCAGTCGTTAAAATGAGACGCAGGGACATCAGATCCGATACAAATCTGGGTCTCACCCTCATCTGTCTCTAGGCTTACGGGCAGGAAACAGTCTGCTCGAAATGACCACAGTTCCGCGTAGAGCGCTTGTGCATGCGCTTTATTTTGTGCGAGTACGAACACTCGGTGGCCCTGCTTAAACGCTTTCTCGGCAAGGATCGCGGCCACCAAATTGCTGGCGTCCTGATCGCTACTTTGCACGACATAGAAGCCCACGCGTGTCATTGTTTAGACTGACATAGACGCGTTTGCGAGGTACTCGGTGAGCAGTTCTACGGGTCGTCCGGTGGCACCTTTAGGTGCTGAATTCCACGCGCTGCCGGCGATGTCTAGGTGAGCCCATGCATATTTCTTTGTGAACCGCGATAAGAAACAAGCGGCCGTCACACTACCGGCAGCAGGGCCACCAATGTTTCCGATATCGGCATAAGGCGAATCGAGTTGTGACTGGTACTCATCCCACAATGGCATTCGCCACGCTCGATCTCCGGTCTTTTCACCCGCGGCGAGAAGTGCATTAGCGAGGGCATCATTATTGGCATACAAACCTGTCGCATGGTGTCCTAGCGCTACTACACAAGCCCCTGTCAGCGTTGCAATATCAACCACTGAAAGTGGCGAGAATCGCTCGGCGTAGGTGAGCGCATCACAGAGTACGAGCCGGCCTTCGGCATCGGTATTCAAAATTTCGATGGTTTGTCCAGACATGCTGGTCACCACATCACCCGGTTTTGTAGCAGTGCCACTGGGCATATTTTCAGCAGCTGCCACAATTGCAACTACGTTAATTTCGAGACCCAGCTCAGCGATCGCTTTGACTGTGCCCAAAACACTGGCCGCGCCCCCCATGTCAAATTTCATCTCATCCATCTTGGCGCCGGGTTTCAGTGAGATGCCACCCGTATCGAAGGTAATACCTTTACCTACGAGGCAATGTGGTTGTGCAGTGCTGGTGGTGCCCTGATATTGGATGACAATCAGCTTTGCTTCCTCCGCCGAACCTGCTGACACCGACAATAGGGAGTGCATACCAAGCTTGTACATTTGCTTTTCACTGAGTACCTCTGTGGTGAGGTTCGGGTATTCCTGCGCGAGCTGCAACGCTTGCTCGGCAAGGTAGGACGGGGTGCAAATGTTACCCGGCAAATTGGCGAGTTCTCGAGCCATGTTCACGCCTTGGGCGGTGGCTAGCGCGCGACGACTTGCTACTTTTGCCGCTGCTTGAGCACTGTTACTGGGCACAAGTAAGGTAATTTTTTTGAGGCTTGCGACAGGCTTTGGTTTGCTGAGTGTTGTTCGGTAAACATAGCGCGCTTTGGTCAGTTCGGTTGTGACTGCACTCGCGATATCGCCGAAGTCGGAACGCTCGAAGCCGGCTAGATCGATCGTGGCTTGAGAGCAGCTGAGTTTTGCCAGCGTGCCCCAGAGTGTGCTCAAGCATTGGCGGAGATCGCGTGGGCTGCGCTCAGCATTACCCAGCCCCAACAAAATGATGCGGGGGAATCTCTCATTTCCAGACAGCACCATAACTTCTTTGCTATTGCCGGAAAAATCTTTCTGCTTAATGATTCTGGTTAAGGTCTGTGACAAGGCTTCGTCTAAGTCAGCAAGTCTGGCCGGCAACTTCTTGGTGCGCTCCATCGGCACAATGAGACAGGGTGTCTTTTGGTCAGCTATCGATCCTGATCTGGTGGTAAAGACAAGCTCAGCCATGAAAATTTCCTCTTAAGTCGTTTCGTCGTAGTGTAAGATGACGGTGTTTTGAATCCGTCATTAGTATAGGGGCCATTGTAAGATCGTGCTAATACTTCGGTACCTTACCCGCGATATTTTGCAACACACAGCGGCTGTGGCAGTGGTCATTTTGCTCATAGTCGTGAGCGGACAGTTTGTGCGTTTACTCGGCGATGTTGCCGAGGGCGATCTGGCAGTCGGTTTCCTGTTGTCTATTCTGACATTGTCGATACCCAATTATCTAGAGCTGATATTACCGTTAGCGTTTCTGATCGGTGCCATGCTAGCGCTCGGCAGACTCTACATGGATAGCGAAATGGTGATTCTGAGTAGTAGTGGACTCGGGCCATTCGAACTGGCCAAGGCAGTTTCTGTAAGCGGGCTTGTTGTTGCCGCGTGTAGTGCCGTACTGGCCTTTGGAATAACACCATGGTCGCGTGATCAGGCTTTGCAATTGATGGCGGATGCGACCGACGAGCAGGGGTTGGCAGCCTTCGTTGCGGGCCGCTTTCAGCGCCGCGCCGGTGGTTTTGATACGGTGTACGCGAATGGGATCGATAACGCTCAAGGTACCTTGCTGGGCCTGTTTTTAGCCGAGAAACCCTCTGACTTCGAGAACGAAGGTATTACGATCACCTATGCCGAGAGCGGTCAGATTGTGCGGGATTCAAGCACAGGGGCTCGCTATCTAGAACTCAACAATGGGCGTCGGTATCACGGCGTGCCCGGCGACCTCGATTATCGGGTCACTGAGTTCGCAGTTCTCGGTGAGCGTCTTCCTGATGCTGAACTCTCAGAGCAGCGGTTTGGAGATAAGCTGCTGGATGCAATGCCTTCATTGGCGCTATTCCAAGCTGATACGCCAGCCACCAGAGCCACTCTACACTGGCGTTTTTCTTTGGTCTGGATGCCCATCAGTTTGGCCTTGCTCGCACTTGGGCTGGCACGCACGGACAGGCGTCGTGGTCGTTACATGATGATGTTGCCTGCAGTCGTCTTTTACTTGGTGTATCTGGTGGGCGTATCGAGTCTGCGCACCCAGGTCGCAGCGGGAGATTTGTCTGCATTAGCGCTGTGGATGTTACATCTCGGAGTGCTGCTCGTCAGTGTTGGCTTGATTTATTGGCCGCTTTGGTCCGTGCAACGTATGAGACCAGTGCAGCAATGAGGCTTTTGAATCGTTACGTAGCGATGCAAGTGGCCGGTTCCACCCTGGTTGTGTTGTCGATACTTGTCGGTCTCGATGCGTTATCTGCGGTGATCGACGAATTCCAGAGTCTTAAGGCCAATTACACAGCAAGCAAAGCACTCCTCTATGTTGCGGCCTCGTTGCCGGGCAGGGTGGTTGAACTCTCTTCAGTCGCCGTCCTCATTGGTGTTTTGGTGGCACTCGGGCAACTGGCGTCTAGCAGTGAATTAATCGTGATCAGAGGCGCTGGTTTGTCTCAGCGACATATTTTCGTTTGCGTGATTAAACCGGTCTTAGTTTTTGCGGGCGTGATGTTGGTTGTCGGCGAATTAGTGGTGCCGAAAACGGAGCTTTTTGCAGAAACTGAACGCGCGCTTGCCTCAAGCGAGAATGGTGCATCGATTGGCCGTTCGGGCGTTTGGAATCGCGAGGGTCAGCATTTCATCCACTTTAACGCGGTGCAAGCCGGCGGTGTGATTTATGGAGTGACCCTATTCACTTTTGACGCCACGTGGCGCTTGCAGGAATCAATGGTCGCAAGTCGAGCATCGTATACGGGCAGCGGTTGGCTCTTGGAACAGGTGAGGCGCACGCAAGTCAATTCCTGGGGCACAGCTGCCAGTGAGCACACGACCCTGCTTTGGGAAACTGATTTGACACCCGACTTGCTGGCAATGGAGGCGATTCCCCCTGATCGCTTGAGTATCAATAGTCTGCTGGCCTACAGCCAACATTTGCGTCAGCAGGGACTTGAATATGCTGACTTCGAGGTGGCAGCCTGGCGGAAACTCACCCAGCCTGTGGCTATGATTGTGCTGGTGCTGCTTGCGATGGGTTTTATCTTTGGTCCGCTCCGCGATGGCACGCTGGGGCTTCGGGTGTTCATTGGAACTCTCGTGGGTTTGGTCTTTAAAATCAGCCAGGATATGGTCGCTTCAATTACACTGGTGTACGGCTTTGAGCCGTGGGCAGCGGTTGCGATGCCATTGTTAGTAGGGCTATTCGCGGGACTCGCACTGCTGGGACGATCGCGTTAATTTACGATTTCGCAGGCAGCAGTACCAGATGAGTTTTAGAGAGACGATCATGCCAGTAGTAGCCATCGTGATCTAGATACTTCCAAAGAATTCCCAAGATGACGCCAGACAGTAAAGCCCCCGCCAGTCGTAGTGCGATCTGCGATGCCGTAAGCTGCTCCGCCTGATTGCTGACGAGTTTGATTCGCCACGCCTGCATTCCCAGCGTTTGTCCACCGCGCCTCCAGAAA
>CBFHJC010000123.1:0-5971 GCA_965656045.1 Aequoribacter sp. | reverse complement strand
CTGGCTTTGGGTGATCACCATACTGCTCGGCTATGAATGCCGTCGTTGCCTCTCCCCTTGCAAAAGCAGGCTGCTGCAACATATCGATTAAAAAGTCGCGATTATTGGTGACGCCCAGCAAAGCCGTTTGTTTCAAGCCCCGTAACAACTGCTGCCGCGCATCCTCGCGGGTCTCGCCGAATGCCATCACCTTAGCGACCATCGAATCGTAGAAGGGCGATACCGCATCGCCACTCTCAACACCCGAATCCACTCGAAAATTCACCTGCTGCGGTGTCTTAAACAGATGAATAGGCCCAGTGCTCGGCAAGAATCCAGTACCCGGATCTTCTGCATACAAGCGTACCTCTATGGCATGCCCTCGGAGCTGGATTTGCTCTTGCGTCAGCGGCAAATTCTCGCCTCGTGCGACTCTTAATTGCCACTCCACCAAGTCCAAGCCAGTCACCAACTCAGTGACTGGATGCTCAACTTGCAGGCGAGTATTCATTTCTAGAAAGTAAAATTCCCCGGACTGATCCAACAGGAACTCAACCGTGCCGGCACCCACGTAATCTACCGCCTGAGCCGCCCCAATCGCCGCCTGACCCATCGCGGCTCGCAATTCGGTTGTCATGACCGGACAGGGCGATTCCTCGATGACCTTTTGATGGCGGCGCTGTACCGAGCAATCACGCTCACCAAGGTGCACCACATTGCCGTGCTGATCTGCAAATACTTGCACCTCGACGTGACGAGGCTTGATGATGGCTTTTTCAATAATCAACTCACGTGACCCAAACGCATTTTCGGCCTCGGACTGCGCCATAGCAATGGCGGATTCTAGCTCTGCAGCATCATGCACCAATCGCATACCGCGCCCACCGCCACCGGCTGCAGCTTTCACCATCACCGGCATACCAATCGCCTTGGCCTCGGCAACCAAAAGTTCGGTTGACTGCTCCTCGCCCTGATAACCAGGGACGCACGGCACCCCCGCCTCGAGCATGGCGCGTTTGGCACGAGCCTTATCGCCCATCACCTCAATCGCCTTGCAAGAAGGACCAATAAAAAGAATACCGGCCTGCTCACACGCCGCGGCAAAATCAGCGTTCTCAGATAAAAAGCCGTAGCCAGGATGAATGGCATCAACACCTAATCGCTGCGCCGCTGCAAGAATTACCTCGCCCCGCAAGTACGAGGACGCCACGGGACCCGCGCCAATATTGATCGCTTGATCGGCTGCCCGAACGTGTGCCGCGCCGCTATCGGCGTCAGAGTAAACAGCAACGGTTTCAATACCCATCCGTTGCGCCGTCTTCATGACTCGAATGGCAATTTCACCGCGGTTCGCAATCAGTAGTTTTGACAGTGTTTTCATATCGATTCCTCAGGGCTCTTGGGCCCAATTAGGCGCTCTCTTTTCAATGAATGACGTCACGCCTTCTTTACCCTCGTCGCTTTTGAGTCGAGCGGTAAAATTCCGACCGGCCGCATCGGCCACCTCACTAGGATCCATTAAAGGCAACTCTAGAATCAGCGCCTTGGTCGCTGCGATGGCGCCAGGTGCACATTTCAGGACATCGCGCCGCACTCGATGCTCGAGAGCCTCAAGAGATTCGATTGAGTCGGCACAATAATCGGCCAAACCTAATTGTTGTGCTTCCGCCCCATCGAAGCGTGCCGCTGTCAGCATCAAACGACGCGCCGTGGCATAACCCAATTTTTGCATCACGAATCGAGCGATTTGGGCCGGTGAAATGCCAATCATCGTCTCACTGAACGCAAACTTCGCATCGGTCTGACAGATAGCCACGTCACAACAACACACCAAACCCAATCCACCAGCGATAGCAGCGCCCTCAACCAACGCAACGGTGACCTGAGGCATGGTATTTAGTCGATTTAGTAGGTAGGCAATGCCTTTACTCATGGCAATGACTTCAGAATCAGGCGCCGTGGCAAAGCTCATGAAGCTTTTTAAATCTCCACCCGCAGAGAACACGCCGCCTCGACCACGCAGGGTGATGCCGCGGATGGAGCGATCATCGGCCACCGAATTCAGGGCGGCGAGGATTTCGTCAACACGCTGCTGAGTGAGTGCGTTACGATGCTCGACACCATTCAACCAAATCGTCATCCAGCCGTTCGCGTACTCTATTTCTATTGTCTCAAAAGGTTCACTCATCGCCGTCTCCTGCTACATTCGAGCCACGCCAAAGGCGTTACTGCGCAATTCTCGCAACCGAGCCTCTAAGCAGGTCTCTAGTGCAAACGCCAATACTTTCCGGGTGTCTCTCGGATCTATAACACCGTGATCCAATACTTGCCCCGACGTATAAAAAGCGTCTTCTTGCCGATCGAAGTGGGCTTGAATCTTGGCTTCTTGCTGAGCGATGGCCTCTAAATCGGGCTCCACCCCCTTACGTCGCGCGGCCACTTCCGCAACCTGAGACATGGTTTTAGCTGCGGATTGCCCTGCCATCACACCGGTTCGGGCACTTGGCCACGCGAACAGGAAATCAGGCTCATAGGCCCAGCCACACATGCCATAGTTACCCGCACCAAAACTGGCGCCGACATACAAAGTGATTTTGGGGACTCGAAGATTAGACACGGCTTGAATCATTTTCGATCCATGCTTAATCATACCGGCCTGCTCGTATTGTGTGCCTACCAAATAGCCGGTGGTATTGTTGACAAAAATCACCGGGAGATCGCTTTGATCACAGAGCTGTAAGAACTGTGCTGCCTTGGTCGCGCCATTGGGATCAATTGGGCCGTTGTTACCCACAATACCGCAAGCAATACCCGTAATACTGGCAAAGCAACATAAGGTAGATATGCCATAACGCGGCTTGAATTCCTCGATATTAGAGTCATCAACGACCCGCGCAAGGACCTCTCTTATATCGTAGGGTACGCGATGATCTACCGGAACCGCCCCAGCGAGCTGCTCGGGATCATATCGAGGCGGCAGGGATTGACCGCGAGGTATCGGGGCAGCTCGCTTGTTCCAGTCTAAACAGGCCACGACTTCCCTGGCTTTGAGCAAACCGTGAGCGTCGTCGTCGACCAAGTACTCGACCACACCTGACACCGATGCATGCATTTCGGTACCGCCAAGCTCTCGCTCATCCGCCTCTTCACCGGTAGCCGCTTTCACTAGGGCAGCACCAGCCAAAGCTGCCAAACCATTGTTCTTAACACCGATCACGTAATCCGCCATGCCCGGCATGTAAGCACCACCTGCTGTCGATGCACCATGCAGAATGACAATATTAGGAATCCCCATGGCCGAGAGTTGCGCCATATTTCTGAACACAGCACCAAATACAGCCCAGCCAGAGACTTCGTAGTTCACGAGATTGGCACCTGCGCTCTCTACCATGTGAATCAAGGGCAGCTTTTGGCGTTTACAGATCTCTTGTACTGACAAATGAACAGGACCGGTTTTTGGGGTGATGGCTCCGGCGGCGATACCTGAATCATCCGCCCAAACCATACAGCGAACACCCTGCACAAATCCGATGCCAATAATGACTGAGGCACCCGGCACGCTGGTCTCTGGATTGGGATCACCGACCAAATAGTTGGCCAGCGTATGCAAGCGCAAAAATGGCATGCCGGGATCTAATAGCCGCTCTACCCGCTGATAAGGCGGTATTTGACCGCGCTTTTCGAACACCGGCGCGCGCCGATTGCTGGCTTCAACTGCCCGGCATTCGAGGGCCCGAAGCTTATCCACGAATGCCAGCATGTCTTCCCTGTTCTGCTGAAAATCATCGCCACCAACGATGACTCTTGATTCAATGACCGCCATAGGTTTTCTCCATTAAGCTCGCTGGAATCGATACCGGAGCCTGTAAAAGTATTTGCGCGTAAGTTTTGGCCTGAGGATCATTCCGGAGTGAAGCAACACCACCCCCACCTAAAGCGCTTGGCATGAAAAAATTAAAGCCGCCTAAGCCTGGGAGATAGTATCGATTCACCACCGGTGCCGTTAAAAAGTGAGCAAAGCGATCACGCACCACCTCTTCCGTGATAGCAGCGGCAATCCAAGGGAGGTAGGCAGGATTGCGTGCAATCAAGCCAATGTTCGCAGCGTTGCCTTTGTCGCCTGACCGGCCAACGGCAAGCTGCTCTAACCGCACCTCGATTAAGTCATCTGCAGCGTAGACCTCGCCTTCCGGTTCACGCTCAAGGGTCTCGAAGTAAGGCGTCAACTCAACCATCGGTGGCTCGAAAGACTCCGTGCTATCGCCATAATCAATCGTAATTGGCACTCGAGTGCGCTCGATCAGAAACGAGAATAGGCGAATCACCGGAGACGGCTTAGGTCGAGTGCCAGCGAAGCCAGCGAGACCGGCAGGCGCCGCGAGGCCCACTCCAGTGAGTTCTTTTAACAGCAGTGCCACCGCGCGTTTGTCGGCATGCTTGACCCCGACTTTCACGGCAACCTCTCGGCTTTCGCGCTCCTGCGAGAAGGTGCCAAAATGTGATCCATCACCGACCACCTCGACCAACACCTCGTCGAAATCGGCGGCACCGACCGCGGTTAACTTTCTTCGAGCGCGGGCAATCGCACTCGCGGCAAAGGATCGTGCTCGATCACCAGCGCAAGTGCCGACATAGAACCAGATTACGCCCGCACGCCAACCGTCGGCCCAGGTCGTTGAGACTTTTAAATGCGTGGGCGCGCCCCTGCCAATAGCACCTGAGACTTTAACGACATCGGGCTCCAGTTGAGTCAGCTCAACCGCACCGAAGTCTGCAACCACATCTGGCAAATAGTAAGCGCTGGGATCACCGATCTCGTATAACAACTGCTCTCCCACTGAGTGAGTGGTAACACAACCTCCGGTGTTATCGGGCTTCGAGATCAAACAATGTCCGTCGGGGAAGACTGTCGCAATCGGATAGCCGACCACATCTAACGAATCTGCTACCAGTGACCAATCTGTGAAGTTGCCGCCGGTCGCCTGCGGACCGCACTCAATAAGATGACCAGCGAGCGAGCCTCCGGCTAAAGCATTAAAATCGCTGGCCTGCCAACCAAAGGCGTGGATGCAGGCACCGAGTGTCACGGCGGAGTCGACACAACGGCCGGTGATCACAATATCAGCGCCCTGATCCAGCGCTCGGGCGATCGGAAAAGCACCCAAGTAAGCGTTGACACTTGCCACTCGATCGGGCTGAGGGAAAGCCTCGCCAGTGAACATTTCAGTAAGGGATTCTTCCGCCAACGCGTTTACTACGGGCATTAAATCGTCACCGGTAACAACAGCAACACGCAGATTGAGACCCTGCTTTTGAATGTGCTCGCGCAACGCTGCTGCGCATGCCAGCGGATTAACGCCGCCCGCATTAGATAGTATCTTGACGCCCTGATTGGCGATGGCATGAAGATGAGGCGCCATCACTTGATCAACGAAATCTGAGGCATACCCTTGGCTGGGATCGAGTGCTCGAGCTCGCGCCATAATAGACAGAGTAATTTCTGCCAGATAATCGAACACCACATAATCGAGATCACCTTGCTGCAAAAATTGCGGCAACCCCATATCGGACTCACCCCAATAACCGCTTGCGCCGCCAATTCGAATTGATTTCATATCGCCCTCTCTACCGGTGTCTTACGGTGTCTCTGACATTGCGGCATGAGCCGAGTAAAAGACCACTTGCAAGCATAATGATTGTGGCTCAATATAAATGAGCCTAAATCATTATTAATCGATGAGCAAGATGAAAAGTGAGTCGAACCATGAACGATATCGTCAAGCTAGGAACACGACGGCAAAAAATGGAAGCGAAAGAACGCGCCATTTTGCAAGCAGCCCGCAACGAACTCAGCCAGCATGGATTTGAAGGTGCCAAAATGAGCGCGATAGCGCGCGCAGCAGAGGTGGCAGAAGGCACGGTGTACTTGTACTACCGCAACAAAAGGGAATTGCTCGACGCCGTCGTGAGTGAATTCTGGCAGACACTGACC
>CBFHJC010000122.1:0-6011 GCA_965656045.1 Aequoribacter sp. | reverse complement strand
TTGAGTTAGCACCTGTGCCAGCCAATATGGGAATCCGCCCGTTTGACCAACGAGCGCAAAACGCGATCATTTCGCAGTGCTCTGGCACTGTGAGCGTAGCACTCTCACCGGTGGTACCAACTGCACCGATAGCCGCAGTGCCCTGCTCAAGATGCCACTCTAGCAAACCCTCAAGAGCGTGCCAGTCGATGTCGCCGTTAGTCGCCATTGGCGTCACGAGCGCTACAACACTACCTTTTGGGTTAAACTCAGCGCGTTGGTCTGTCGCGTCTATCAAAATGCATGTCCTATTGGTTGAAGCACGCCATTATGCACGGTAACTGCACCTTCGCAACCGGCACGTGTTAAACTCGAGTGTAGCAGATATTCGGTATCCATTTCTCAACTAAAAGAGGTCGAGCATGCGAAAATTGAGCCTAACCATCACACTCGTATTCCTAGCGCTACTGGCCGTCAAACCGACTGCGGCACAACCTGATCTCTCTGGGCAAATGCAAGATAACCCTGTTGTCATAAACGAGCTGTCGACGCTTGATGAACAGTACATGCGATCGCAGCGGAATCTGATTGACGACATCATTCGGCGTCAGCTTGGCGGCTTACTTACAGGCGACAGCGCCAATGACATCGCCATTTTGCAACGGCTCCTCGATGAAGGCATCATTAACGGAAATCAACGCCGCGAACTCCAAGCGATGGGAATCATTCTCGGTGATCTTCTTGCCGCCGAACTTGGAATGAATTGGGTCGTCTATGAAGACAATTTAGGACGGTCTCGTGCGCTTCGCCTGGCTGAAACGGACAACTTTCTGTTCCCCGTCACGATGATTTCGCGCCGGCGAGAGGTCGGTAATACGACCCCTATTCAGGCGATTTACGACAAAGCGGTGATCACAATCGAGCCTCTTATCCCCGCCCTACCCTTTGAATAGCTGCTAACTCGCTAACTGATCCCGCGACTGCCAGCGAACCCAAAGCATTCCAGCGGTAAACAGGGTGACTATGCAAACCATAGCGAACCAGGCCGAGACCGAATAGGGCGTGGCAAATAGACGTTCAACGCCCGAAATAAAGTACATCAAACTTACGAAACACAACCATATGACAGTGCGTGGGGCGACGCGAATCAGACCGGGAATAAAGATGATCAATGGCAAGAGTCGACCAAGAGCAATGATCCACGGCTCACCAAAATTCACCACGCAGTAGATTTGATAACAGAGTAATCCAGCCCAAGAGGCGACCGTTAATCGATAGCTGAGGCTGGCTCGTCGGCTAACCAATTCCTTTTGGCTCATTGCATCATCCTTTTACTAATAGTGGCGACTCGCGCGCCGAGAATTTGTGCCAAATCGATCTCGTCTTGAGTGAGCTGGTCTGGATTAGCGTGAGACGCCACATGGCTTGCACCATAGGGTGTCCCGCCACTGCTAGTGCGACTCAGCTGACTGTGTGTATAGGGGATCCCGACCGGCAGCATGCCGTGATGCATCAAGGGAAGCAGCATCGTTAACAAAGTGGATTCCTGGCCACCATGCATACTGCCCGACGAAGTGAAAGCGGCGCAGGGCTTGTCCACTAGTTGGCCTGACAGCCACAACGACGTTGTTTGCTCGAGGAAATACTTGAGGGGGGCAGCCATATTACCAAAGCGCGTCGGAGAGCCGATAATAAGCCCCGCGCACTGTGCTAGATCGTCAAGCTCAACATAAATTGGCCCTTGATCGGGGATATCCGGATCAGCGACTTGAGTAGTTGGAGCAACCGAAGGAACAGTCCGAATTCGAGCTTCAATACCACCGGTCTTCTCAATGCCTCGAGCAATATGTTGTGCGAGCTGGGCGCAGTGACCCGTTCGGGAGTAATACAATACGACAACGTAAGGGAGGCTCATAATCGTCACAGTAGCTCTAAGACGCGTTCAGGAGGTCGCCCAACGACAGCACGCGTGCCGACTTTAAAAATGGGCCGCTCTATCAATCTCGGATCCTGCAACATCGCTTCAATCAGCTCTTCACTGCTGGCTTGCTGCAAACCCGCTGCTTTAAACGCAGATTCATTGCTGCGTGCCAACTCGTGTGCTGACAGATCGAGTGCTTTTAAAAGGTCTAATAGCTCGGATTGAGAGAGCGGCTCACTCATATAAAGTCTGACCGTGATCGGTTGTGCTTGCTGCTCTAATAAGGCAAGTGCCTGCCTCGATTTAGAACAACGCGGATTGTGGTATAAAATCATAGTATCCAATCTCGATGAATCTGCGTATCAAGCCATTATAGACTAACCTGAGAAAAGAAAATGAAGCGCTCACAACTTTTCGCCGTCGCACTCCTCGTCGGCACTGCACTGATCGGATGCCAATCCGATAAAACCGTTGCAATTGATAATTACCAAGGGCAATGGGTGGTCGTGAACTACTGGGCGGAATGGTGTAAACCGTGTATCAAAGAGATACCAGAGTTGAATGATCTGAACGCTCAGAACTCAGATGTGACTGTGCTCGGTGTCAATTTTGATGGCGCTGTTGGTGACGAGCTCGCGCGGCAGCTTGATACGCTCAAGGTCGCCTTCGAGACGCTACCCTACGATCCCAGCGCTGAACTTGGCATAGAGCGACCCAGAGCCCTTCCGACAACCGTAATCATTTCCCCGGAGGGTGAGCTAAAAGACGTGTTGATCGGCCCGCAGACTCAAGAGAGTCTTTTAGAGCATATTCGGTCTTAAAAAAAAGCCGACGATGGTCAGTCGTCGGCAGGGAGGAATAGGACCTCCAGGGGATGTGTTGGCTCAAATGAGCCTGAAGGAGCAACATGCCAAAACATAAAATGGGTTGGCATATACTCAGAGTAATATTCCCCACAATAGTTCCGCGCTCGAGTAAAAAAATTAACGCGCGCAATTGTGCTCAGTTTTTTCGCCAAACTGAGCTCGCCTCTTGACCAGATCCAGAGCTGACAGATAACTCGACCTCGGTCACCGACTCATCCTGGAACCGACGCACCAATAACTCGAGCAGATACTGTGACAGCTCTTCAACCGTGATGTTGACGACAGGTAGCACCAAAGTCTCGTCCGCACGAAAAAATGACTCTTTACCAGCAAACTCAACAACGATTTGTTCTCCTTCGTAACGAATCGTTTGGTGACGACAGTCACGCGCAAGCAACATGTACTCGTCATGCTCATCACACAGCGTCTGCAATAAGTGTTTGTAGACATTATAATCCGCCGAAAAGCCCTCGGGGCCCATAGGCGCAACCAGCCTGATACTGACACCATAATTATGTCCGTGCAGACGCTCGCGCTCGGTAGCCGAAAAAACCGTGAAGTGCGCGGCAGAGAACTTGTGGCTCTCCTTACCTATACGTAAGGTGGTTAAACGTGCCATGATAGCCCTTAAAATGAAGTTAACGGTGTCTCTACGGCTGAGACTCGCCACTGGTTCAACTAAAACGCTCTTATCAAAACCCGAAAGCGTTCGGATCGCCTAGCAGAGAAAGGATACTTGGATGCCACTATCAACCTCAACGGCATTAACGCCACTTGTGATTATTACGGGCGCGAGCAGTGGCATTGGTGCTGCCGCAGCAGAGGCGTTTCTCCATCGATCAGCGAAGGTTATCGCACTCGCTCGTCGAAGCTGCCCCATCGAAGGCGTCATCTCGGTATCTTGCGACTTAAAAACATCTGCCTCCATCGAGTCGGCGATCACAAGTATCGCTGCACAATGTGAGCCTAACCGACCCCTTTGCCTCATCCACAATGCCAGCCAAATGAACAAGGATTCCGTAGATCAGTGCACCGATGAGGCCCTGCGTGATGTTTTAGAAACCAATATTGTCGGTATCAATCACCTCAATCGTAGCTTAATACCCCTTATGAGCACCGGTTCAAGTATTTTATACGTGGGCTCGACCTTGTCCGAGAAAGCAGTCGCCAATTCTTTCAGCTACGTTCTTACCAAACACGCACAACTGGGAATGATGAGAGCCACTTGCCAGGACCTCACCGGACGCGGAATTCACACAGCCTTGCTCTGCCCAGGGTTTACTGACACCGAGATGTTGCGAACGCACCTTGGCGGCGACGAGACAATTTTGCAGAGTATCGGTGCAATGAACAGCTTTAATCGCCTAGTACAACCTCGGGAAATTGCCAGCGCCTTGGTCTTTGCCAGCGAAAACCCAGCGGTGAATGGTACCGTGATGCACTTAAATCTGGGTCAAATAGAGCACTAGCCAGGTGAAGGAATCGATCTCAATTGCCGTTTTGATGGAGCGCAGAGAGAGAGTATTTCTCGTTCTTGCGGGTGTCTTTTTATCCGCCATGACCCTTTTGAATGTCATCGGCATTACTCGCTTCGTGCAGCTCGGTCCGCTGGCACTTGCGGTCGGCGTCCTGCCCTATCCGCTCACTTTTTTGTGCACGGATCTGATTTGCGAGCTCTACGGACGTGCGCGCGCCAATTTTTTAGTCACAGTCGGACTCGGCATTAACTTGCTCATACTATTGGTTCTGACGGTCGGACAGAGCCTACCCGCGGTATCACCGGATATGATGCCACCTTGGCAAGTATTGCAACTTGCCGAGGCCGTTGCGCTCCCGAATGGTGCCACAGTGGTGGGTTCAGTCGAGCTGTACAGTCTGATTTACGCCACGACCTCCGGTGCCGTATTCGCATCAATGCTCGCCTACATTGCCGCGCAATACTGCGACGTTCAATTGTTCCATTTTTGGAAGAAAGTGACGCGAGGCAAACATTTGTGGATTCGGAACAATTTCAGCACCCTAGTGAGTCAATGGGTGGATGCGACGATGGTGGTCACGGTGACCTTTGGCGCTGCGTTCTTGCGTGACGAAATCACGATAAAGGCAATGTTTGTTCTTATTCTGAGCAATTATGGATTCAAAGCCCTTATTGCCTTGCTCGATACAATCCCTTTGTATCTTCTAGTCGCCTATCTGAGAAGATACCTGCACCTCGCGCCGCTGGAGCTGGCAATTCCTTTGGGGCAAGAAATTACCGCCAGTAAGATCAATATAGCGAACCCTGTCGACTAAGCTCCGGATTATCGGCTAACACTGACTTCAGTAGCGGCAGAGTAATCTTTCGCTGTGTTCTCAAGCTAGCTCGATCGAGAAGCTCAAGCAACTGCATCCATAGCACAAGATCTCGCGGCAAATGTGCCCCAAAATAGTCAATCACATCATCGCTGACGCGCAAACCTCGGCCACTCGCTCGCTGTCTCAATATTTGAGCCCGCTGATCATCTGAATAGGTAGGCAATTCATAGACCGTGTGAAGCATGAATCGAGACTTGAGATCACTAAGCGGCGTGTCGACATACCTCGGCGCAGTGCGACTAGAGCAAACCCAACGCCCCCCTTGGCTTTGATGCTTGTTATACAGGTGGAATAAGGCTTCAGCCCAGTGAGGATCAGCGGCCAGCTGGTCAATATCATCAAACAACAAACACGAAACCGTGTGCAAGTCATTGAGCATTTCCGGGGTGGTCTGCTTAAGCATCTCCTGTGCAGGCAGGTAAAGTGCATCACCCGAGACCTCAGCCGCCAAGGCACTCAGCAAGTGCGTCTTACCAACGGCATGAGCCCCATGCAGCCAGAGTGAATCAGCACCCAGTAACTCATTGCGGAGCACCCCGTGATGATCAAAAAACATAAAATTGTTCAGCCGACAGTGATCAGGAAGCGCGATCTTGAGGGTGAGCTGTTCGAAGGAAGACGTCATCGACTGATCTCAAAGCGCAGTTCATCAGCGTCTGAAGAGACCAACTCAAGTGGCAGCAACTCAAGCAGAACAGACTCCAGCTGTTCCCGTGACACAGGCGACTCAACTTTCAGCACCAGCTCGCGTCCTATCAATTTGTAAACCCGCATAGAAGTGACGAACACACTACCCTCTAAAGCACGAGTGATCATTCTGTACTCATCGAAGCCTCTCAAGTCCTCAAAAATAATGAGAGGCAAAGAGGTCGTATCAGAAGTCACGGCGA
>CBFHJC010000121.1:0-6017 GCA_965656045.1 Aequoribacter sp. | reverse complement strand
AGTGCCGTTGATAACGTCTGTACCTCCGCTATACAACATCCCAATCATGCTGCTAAAGACAATAAAAATGGCCACCCCAATTAGGAGTGCGCGCTGCTTGATTCGCCGCTGAGCGACACCAAAAGCACTTTCGACCTCGCGCTCAAACATCGCTCGTTCATAAGACTCTTTATTGAAGGCTTGGACGGTTTTGAGCTGATGAATGATTTCGCCCGCATAGGTGCCTACTTGAGCCATTGAATCTTGGCTCGCACTGGATAGATGACGTATCTTTTTTCCAAAAAATAGGAGCGGGAGGAGCACGCTGGGCACCCCAACGATAATGAATAAACTCAGTTTCCAGTTAGTGATAAACATCATTACGATTGCGCCGGACAGTGTCAGGGCACTGCGCAGAGCCATGCTGAGCGACGATCCAATGATAGTCTGGAGCAAAGTGGTGTCGGTGGTTAAGCGCGACATAATTTCGCCGGGGCGATTTTCTTCAAAAAAGTGCGGGTGAAGCCCCACTAGATTGTCGAAGACGGCGGTTCGGAGATCGGCTGCGATTCGCTCGCCCAGCCACGAGACAAAATAGAACCGAATGAATGTCCCCACCGCAATCGCGGCGCTGATGGCCATTAACACCATCATGGCCGTTCGCAGCCCAGAGGCGGACTGGGCGCTAAATCCTAAATCGATCAGTGTTTTGACGCCGGTACCGATCCCTAGTGTGGCCGCGGCTGTGAAACACAGCGCAAACGCTGCGATCGCAGTTTGGAGGCGGTAGGGTTTTAAGAGAGCAAAAATAGGCCCCAGGACTTTTAAGCCGGGTCTGCTGGTGGTCACACGGGTTCGTCCGGTGAGCGCTGTTCAATGAAGCGCCCGAAGAATAAGCCCACTTCGAAGAGCAGCCACATTGGAATTGCGAGCAACGATTGCGAGATAATATCCGGTGGGGTTAACAGCATGCCGAAGACAAAGCAGAACACGATGATGTAGGGCCTTTTCTGTGCCAAGGCCTCGCTGGTGGTGATGCCGGCCCATATCAGCAATACCGCAACAATCGGGATTTCAAATGCAAGGCCAAAGGCAAAAAACAGTTTCAGTACGAAGTCGAGATAGCGATTGATGTCGGTCATGATGGCGACATCGCTCGGACCAATACTGGTGAAAAACGCAAAGATGATGGGGAATACCACGAAATAAGCAAAGGCGGCGCCCGCGTAAAACAACACGATACTCGACGCCAACAGGGGGATTGCGAGCCTTTTTTCTTTCTTATACATGCCCGGCGCGATAAAACTCCACACCTGAAACAAGACGTAGGGAATAGCGATAAAAAATGCGACCACCAGAGTTAACTTAAAGGGCGTTAAGAAGGGCGACGCCACCTCGGTGGCAATCATCGTAGAGCCCTCCGGGAGCATGGCTCGGAGCGGTTTCGATGCAAAAGTGTAGATCTCGTTTGCGAAGGGGAATAAGCCTAAAAATACCACAAGCACACTGAGGAGTGCTTTCAGCAGACGATCTCTTAATTCTGTGAGGTGGGCGACCAGTGATTGCGGCTGGTCGGAGGTGTCATCACTCATTGCGATCGCTCTCGTTGCCGCGCGTCTGCGCTGGCTCTACCGAGGGTTTTACCGGACTCTCGCTGCTAGGCGCTGGCGTTGCTTCTGCCTGGTGTCTTGCTGGGTTCTCGCTGCTAGAAGGTGTATATGCTGCGCCTGCCGTGGGTTCGATGAGGCTCTCAATCCCAGGGTTTATTTGCTCTTTGATCTCTGCTTCAGCGCGGTGGAGTTTTTCGAGCACTTCACTGTTGTGAATTTCAAGTTCGACTTCGCGCTTAATATCCTGATAGCTTCTTTTGAGTCTTCCGACCCAAACACTCCCTGTGCGGATTGCGCCGGGCAGTTTCTCTGGGCCGATAACCAGTAAGGCCACCACGGCGATTAAAAGAAGCTCTGTGAATCCAATATCAAACACGCGAGATGTTATTTCTGCTCACGATCTGAGCTGTCGTTTGGGCTCTCTTCTGCTTCGGTTTTGCTCATCGTGATGTCGTCATCGTTGGAGACGCTTTTCTTAAAGCCCTTCACCGCGGTACCAAGATCGCTGCCAAGGGTTCGCAAACGCTTGGTGCCAAATAGCATAATCACGATCGCCAATATGATGAGCAGTTGCCAGACACTGATTCCACCAATTCCCATAAGATTCTCCTCGTTTAAGATTGTGTACGTGCCGCTTTCTCAGCGTGACCCGACAAGCCTTGGCGCTGCGACAGTACTTGTAATACCTGTTCTGGAGTAAGGTTTAAATGTGCCAAACACACCATGCAGTGAAACCACAAGTCGGCCATTTCCTCGATCACTGACTCGGTGTTGAGATTCGTCTCGGCGTCTTTGGCGGCAAGAATCACTTCGGTTGCTTCCTCGCCAATTTTTTCGAGTATTTTGTTCAAACCGTGATCATACAGTGACGCGACATACGACGTATCTGGACTCGCATTTTTGCGTTCTTCGAGAGTTCGCGCTAGGGCCTGCAGGATGTCTGACATACCTTCACTCTTCTGGCGTCGATGTTGTGTACAGTTGCTTTGGGTCAATGATAACAGGCTCGGCATCATACCAGCCATCATTCCGTATTGCGCGATAAAAACAGTGGGCTCTACCGGTATGACAAGCGACCCCGCCGACTTGTTCCACTCGCAGTAGGAGGGTGTCACCGTCACAATCAAGACGGATATCGATCAGCTTTTGAATATTGCCGGACTCTTCCCCTTTGCGCCACAGTTTGCCCCGAGACCTCGAAAAGTAGACGGCTCGCTGTTCACGTAGAGTGCACTCTAATGCTTCAGCGTTCATCCAGGCCAACATGAGCACTTGCCCTGAGTGGGTATCCTGAGCGATCGCAGGGATCAGTCCATCGGCATCAAAACGAACACTGGTAATTAATGAATCGGGCATAGTTAGCGTCCTGAATTTTGCACAATAAGCAGCCACGAACCCAACGCCACGACGACACCAGCAACGGGATATTGATTGATCACTAGCGCAATAGATCCGGCGCCTGCCAACCAGCTGACCCAAAAGTACCCATGCCGCATCCCGCCATTGGTTTGTGGTTTTTGAATGGGCTCCTGATAGGCTTGCGTCAGCAAGCGATCGAGGAGGTGGGTGGGAATCTTCGGCAGTGCTTCGAGCAGCCCGGGAGCCTCTTCTTGAAGTCGTTTTAGGGTATTGGGCACCGAGTATCGCTCTGCCATCCACTGTTCAATGAAGGGCTTAGCGGTGTCCCATAAATTGAGTTGTGGGTAAAGTTCACGGCCGAGTCCTTCGATATTCAGAAGCGTTTTTTGGAGCAACACCAGCGAAGGTTGAATCGGCATATCGAAGCGCGCGGCCGTTTGGAAAAGGTTCATTAAGAGTTGGGCGAACGAGAGCTCGGCGATTGGTTTTTCGAAGACGGGCTCGCAGACAGTCCGAATCGCGCTTTCAAAGTCCTGTACGCGAGTCTCTTTGGGTACCCAGCCACATTCAATGTGAAGCTGGGCAACTAGGCGGTAATCGCGCTGAAAAATACCCAACAAGTTGCGAGCCAGATAATACTGATCAGCTTCACTCAAACTGCCAATAATGGCGCAATCAAGCGCGATATAGCTGGGTCTTTCGGGATCTTTGGCATCGATTAAGATGTTACCCGGGTGCATGTCGGCATGAAAAAAGCTATCGCGTAAAACCTGCGTGAAGAAAATCTCGACGCCTCTCTCGGCCAGGCATTGGCAGTTTACTTTCAGCGATTCGAGCGTAGCCTTGTCATTCACTGGGATGCCAGAGACCTCTTCCATGGTATACACCGTTGAGGTGGTGTAATCCCAATAGACTTTTGGCACATAAAGCTGCTCACTGTGCTCGAAATTACGACGCAGCTGGCTCGCATTCGCAGCTTCTCGGGCGAGATCGAGTTCGTCTAGTATAGTCACCGTGTAATCTGACACGATAGCTTGTGGTCGCAAGCGATGGGCTTGAGGATGCAGTCGCTCTATCCAATCGGCGATCCACGCCATCCACGCGGTATCTTGAAGGATGCACGCCTTGATGTCGGGACGAATCACTTTAACAACGACAGACTCCCCGCTGTGCAGGCGCGCACGGTGGACTTGTGCGACTGAAGCTGATGCTAGAGGCTCGTCGCTGAAGGACGCGAATAGGACCTCGACCGGATGACCGAGTGCGGATTCAATGCGCTGTTTTGCAAGCTCAGACTCAAACGGCGGTACTTGATCTTGCAATTTGGCGAGCTCATCGGCGATATCTTCAGGGAGCATATCGCGTCGGGTCGACAGCGCCTGACCGAACTTGATAAACACGGGGCCGAGTGTCTCGAGTGCAACTCGCAGACGCTCTCCCCGCCCGCCTGAGGCACTATTGCCCTGCCGCGACCCAAGGCAAAGACGTATTAAAAGACGCTTGGCCAGCCCGAAGTTTTGGCTGGGAATTAACTCGGCAAGGCCCTGCGTCTTGAAGGTTCGACGAATTTGATTCAGACGCAAAAGAGCCGCAATCATGCTGGATTCCTGCGGCGACTGAGCCGCTTGATTTTGGCATCGACTCGGTCAATGGTCTGTTGCAAGCGTCGAATGTCATCATAAAAATCACATAACTCGGCTTCGCTTGGACTCAGACGCGCTTCCTCGATAATAAACTCTTTCAGTTGCCTTTCGATCGAGGCCCTGCTGGTTTTACCCCATGCCAGAATGCCCCGGAGTGAGCGCCCGATTTGGTGACCCACGACATCGCCCGTGACTGTGGCGATGGGGGCCTCCCAGTCGATATCGAGCTCGCCGAGTAAGCGCTGTAGTTGCTGCAGTAATCTGCTGTCTCCGCCGATGGTGAGGTCACCATTGATCAACGCAATCGCCGGGTCGTCGGAGCTCACGATGGTGAGGTAATCTGACAGGTTTCCCTCGACGGATGCGTTGGGCTTGGACTCCGCAATACTCTGCAGTTTGATTGGATACCCAAGCAGGCAGGTCAGTTGAAATTCAGGCTGGTGGATGACGATTTTGATAGATTGACCGGTGAGTTTGGCCAAATCGGCCTGAGTCTTGGGAGCGTATTTGAGTGCGCGGTTAATGGCACCTTCGGCGGCTGCAAGGATGCCCACGACAACAGTGGGGTCGAGTGTCTCTGATGCGGCAGTTACCAAGGCTTTAGCCCGCGATGCAGGGCGACGATACCGCCAGTCATATTAAAGAACTCACACTGTTCAAAACCGGCATCGCTCATTAAGTCTTTCAGTGTTTCTTGATCGGGATGAACTCGGATTGACTCTGCCAAATATTGGTAGCTCTCGGCATCGCCCGCAATCAGCTGTCCCAACCGAGGCAGTACATTGAAGGAGTAGGCATCGTAGACTTTCCCAAGCAGTGGGCTGGTGGGTTTAGAAAACTCAAGCACAAGTAGGCGGCCACCTGGTTTCAGCACGCGCAGCATCGAGCTCAGAGCAAGCGATTTATCGGTCACGTTGCGCAGTCCAAACGCAATGGTAATACAGTCGAAGCTATTGTCTGCGAAAGGGAGATATTGAGCGTCGGCTTGGGTAAATGTGAGACCCTCTAGCACACCCTTGTCGATGAGTTTGTCGCGTCCCACATTGAGCATTGAATCGTTGATGTCGGCCAGAACAACGAGTCCCTCAGCACCGACAATATCAGCAAACTTCGCAGCGAGGTCACCGGTGCCGCCGGCGATGTCGAGCACTGAGTGCCCGGCACGAACACCGCTCAGCTCAATCGTAAAACGCTTCCAGAGCCGGTGAATCCCCCCGGACATGAGATCATTCATAAGATCATAACGGCTGGCGACAGAATGGAATACGCCCGCAACGAGACCGGCTTTCTCTTCCGCATCGACTTCTTTGTAGCCAAAGTGGGTTTTATTCTGCTCGCTCATGGTGTGCCTTACTCGGGTTCAATCGGCCTAGTTTAGCGCGTTGTGCTCGCTTGTGCAGTGTTCAAGCTCAATTACCCAGCCGCA
>CBFHJC010000120.1:0-6074 GCA_965656045.1 Aequoribacter sp. | reverse complement strand
CCATCATCCATTAACCCCATGATAGGACTATCGGCAGGGAAAAAACTCGATATACTTGCGATTCAGGCCACCACCACTGCGAGACACACACACTCATGTCCTCTTTATTTATCGCATTCCAGCATCTCGCTCCGCACCATCTACTCTCGAGATTGGTTGGATTTTTTGCTGAACTAAAACGACCACTGTGGCTCAAAAATTGGCTCATTAACCGATTCATAGAACGCTACGGCGTCGATATGAGCGAGGCCATCGCACCCCACGCCGAGGCTTACACTCATTTTAATGACTTCTTCACTCGAGCTCTGCGACCAGGAGCCCGACCGCTCGCGCCAGCCGATATCTTAAGTCCCGCCGATGGCGTTATCAGTCAACTCGGTGCAATTCACGGCAGCACTATATATCAAGCGAAAGGGAAATCTTTCTCGACCAAGGCATTGCTCGGTGGCGACTCTGAATGGGCCGCCTACTTTGACAACGGCGACTTCGCAACCATCTACTTAAGCCCCAAAGACTATCACCGAGTACACATGCCCATTGCCGGCGAATGTATCGCGACTCGATATGTGCCGGGGTCCTTGTACTCGGTCAATGGAGCGACAGCCGACGCGGTCGATCAACTGTTTGCTCGCAATGAACGCCATATTTGCCTCTTCGAAACGGAAGTAGGCAAGATGGCCGTCATTCTGGTCGGTGCTATGATCGTCGCGGGAATTGAAACGAGCTGGGAAGGTCAAATTACGCCGCACAACCGCCAAATCAAGACGCGCTATTTCGGCACTAACGCCCAACCTGTAACCCTAGCACAAGGCGATGAACTAGGCCGATTTAAGCTAGGGTCAACGGTGATCTTACTGTTTGGCCATCAGCGCATAGCGTGGGAAACCGACTGCCAATCTCAAGCTGCACTCAAAATGGGGCAGTGTATCGCGTCAAAAATTTAAACCGGACGGTCTGCGTCGAGCGATTCGCACAATATTTGGTAACTCCGGAATCGAGCTGCCGTCACTGCGCCCTGCTCTACAGCTTCTAACAAGGCGCAACCGGGTTCATTGGCATGCTGGCAATCTCTGAACTTACAGTCACCAAGGAAGGGGCGAAATTCAATAAATCCGAGCTCCAACTCGCGCCGCTCCATATGCCACAACCCAAATTCTCTGATGCCCGGCGAGTCGATCAAGCGTCCACCGGGCGTCAAATGAAACAAGCGAGCTGTGGTGGTCGTGTGCTGACCTTTTTGATTGAACTCGCTCAACTCGCTAGTTCGCAGTGCGGCTGCAGGCAGCAGACTGTTGACCAAAGATGATTTGCCAACACCTGACTGTCCCACAAAAATACTGGTGCGCTCTTTTAATGCCGCGATCAAATCCGATAAATCCGCCTTATTCGCACTTGCTCGCAACACCCGATAACCCAGTTTTTGATAGGGCTGGAGTACTCCCTCAACGGCCACGGCAAGCTCGGGGTCACAGAGCAGATCCGTTTTATTGAGTAAGATCAGCGGCTCGATGCCGGCTGTCTCGGCAGCCACCAGGTATCGATCTATAAGGTCGGCATACAGTGTAGGTTTTGGCGCAACCACGATGATAACCTGATCAATATTGGCAGCAACGGGTTTGAGGCCAGTGTAAGGGTCTGGACGCTTGAGAATGGTATCGCGCTCATTCAAGGCTACCACCACCCCGATGTGCTCACCGGCTCGATAAACAACACGATCTCCCGTCACCAGTGCCGGCAGGTTGGTCCTGATGAAACAGCGTTGGCGCTCGCCATGACCGTCTTCAATCTCGACTTGGGTGCCAAAATGAGAAATGACCAAACCGGTTTGTTCTTGCCCTAATTGACCGGCCGACAGCAGCTCGTCCGCAATGTCCAAACGCTTTTCTGCGCGCTTCGCTCGCTCATCTTGGATCTTCTGAATGCGCCATGCTTGCTGCTTGGATAGCTTACGTTTGGTCAAACGCGACGCCCTCGCTCACACATCAACATACCAGTATCGTTTTGCGATAGTGTCGCAATTCTTCGATAGACTCTCGAATGTCATCGAGTGCCAGATGCGCTCCCTTCTTGACGAAGCCGCTGGCAGACTCTGGATGCCATAGCTGCGCCAAGATTTTCAAAGTGCTCACATCCAAATTACGATAATGAAAATAAGCCTCTAGTTCAGGCATGTGTCGCGCCATGAAGCGACGATCTTGGCAAATCGTATTACCACACATCGGTGACTTTCCAGCAGGCACCCACTGTTGCAGAAAAGCGATTGTCAGTTGAACGGCATCACATTCGCTATGGTGACTGGCGCGTACGCGATCAACCAAGCCCGAGTTGGTATGGTGTCGAGTATTCCATTCGTCCATTCCCTGCAAGACTGAATCCGGTTGGTGAACCGCAATAACAGGTCCCTCGGCGAGGGTCACCAGCTCAGAATCTGTGACAATGGTTGCGATTTCTAGCACCCTATCGGAGTCGGGATTTAATCCCGTCATCTCCATGTCAACCCACACCAAATGTGTTTCAGATACTGTCATGCTATCGCCTCACCGGTACACTTTACGGACATCTTGCCCATTTGGTGCGAGTTTAACACCAGACTTCGCGATACAGAGAAGCGATATCATCTGCGGTCGGGATCAAAGGGTTATTGTTAGGAGATCCCGATGCCAAGGCCTGCTCCGCCATTACGGTTATTGAGTCAAACCAGCGCACTGGATCGATGCCATAGGATTTGGGGGTAGGCACCTCGAGCTGTGAGCACAAGTTCCGCAAACCATGAACCAAACTGTCACACGCAGCCTCATCACTGGACTTGGCATCAGCGAAACCCATATGCCGGGCGGCCACCGCATAACGATCAGGCGAACCGGATACCGACCAAGCCGTAACAGCCGGTAACAGCATCGCATTACTCATACCGTGTGGCACATGATAATGCGCTCCGATCGGCCGACTCATGCCATGGATCAGCGTGACCGATGCATTAGCAAAAGCCACACCACCTTGAGTGGCCGCGCACATCATCGCCTCTCGCGCAATCCGGTCGCCCGGATCTTGACAAGCTCTTGGTAAAAACTCGACCACCGCACGCATGGCATCAAGTGCTATCGGATCAGTAAATGAATTCGCTTTCCTGCTGACATAAGCCTCGAGTGCATGACATAGCGTATCGAGCCCGGTATCGGCTGTTAACCGATACGGCATACCCAGTGTGAGTTCATAGTCGACTAAGGCCGCGACGGGCATTAGCGCCAGACCATTCCAAAGCATTTTCTCTTGGGTTTCAGTGTCGGTAATGACCGCTACTCGAGTGGCTTCGGAACCCGTGCCTGCGGTCGTCGGGATCACTACCACTGGCAATCCAGTATCGATTTGATAGGGCACTTTATACTGCCTCATCGGCTCAGCACGGCCCTGCATTGCGGCCATGGCCTTGGCGGTATCAATCGAACTTCCCCCACCAATGGCAACGATAGAGTCGTACGGTGCCATTTCCAGATGCTGAAGTCCGGCTCTTACAGACTCAGTGGTTGGATCCGGCACGCAACCGGCAAACACATCTCGCCCCAAGTCGACACCCGCCACTGATGCGGCGATTGGCTCAAAAAAATCGCGGGACCGAATAAACGCATCTGTCACAAACAGCGGCTTCACCAAACCAAGCTGCCCGAGTGTGACGGCAAGCTCAGCACTTGCGCCAGCACCAAGGCGCAGGATTCGGGGTAATGTAATGGTGGCTAGCATAGCTTCGTCTCGATCAACTCTACGACTCAATACTGATCAAATGTACTTCAAAAATGAGCGCCGCGTTAGGGGGAATGACACCGCCAGCACCCTGCTCACCATAGGCCAGATGGGGAGGCGCGAACAAACGCCATTTATCCCCCACGGACATGCGCGTGAGCGCCTCTGTCCAAGCTGGAATCACCTGCGTCACACCAAAGGTGGCGGGTTCTCCTCGCTGGATCGAACTGTCAAAAACACTGCCATCGACCAAGGTACCGTGATAATGCACAACGACGTTTGAGGTTAACTCAGGCTGTGCACCTTGGCCCGATTCCAGCACCTCGTATTGTAAGCCCGAGTCGGTAACGATCACGCCCTCCCGGGCGCTATTCTGAGCCATGAATTCGCGCGCAATTTGCTCCTGCGCCGCACTATGCTCGGCTTGCTTGGCCTGCTGCTTAGTCTGAATGGCCTGGTAGGCTGGATTTAATTCGGCATCCGATAGCTGGCTTGCTCCATCGGTGTACCAATCGACGATACCCGCAATAACCGCCTCGAGATCCATACCCTCGAAGGTATTCTTTTTTAGCTGATCGCCAAACTGTATACCAAATCCATAACTGACTTTTTGCTCGTCGGTGTCGAGTCTTGCAGACGTGCGCTCTAACATGGGTGCTCTCCGTAACAATGAGCGATCACCATACCAGCTGAGACGCCTGCATGCGAGCAACCCGAGCCTAACTTGGATCGAACAAAAGCAACTCAAAACTGAGTTGCAAAGACGCGGTATCGCACTGACAAAGGTCGGAGTCCCACGTGTACTTAGGCTCTATTTCAAACCACAGATAATCACTCACCAACGGCCGGCGCAGGGTAACACCAATATTTTTCGCAATATCGTCGAGCCCACCTGAATTTCTTCCTGAAAAACCCATAAACCACTGTCGACCCGAGCCACCGATGCCAGTATGAGGCACATAGCGTGACTGAAAAACTGTGCGCCACGTCACCTCTTCAGCCTCTAAAACCGAGTCAACGCTCGACCGCCAACGCAAGAGACGACTCGATGACACGCGGCGGTCCAACACTAAATCAGAGGCACTTTCCCAGCCATCCTTACCGTAAAAAAACTTTTGATAGTAACCCAACGAAGTCTGTGCACTCAGAGGCGTTCGCAGACGATATCGAACACCAGGGCGCACGCCTGAATCCTTCCATTGCGCGGTAAGATCAAAGGAGGATTGCTGACGCTGGAGGAGTCGCCACTGCGCCCCGACACTGTTGTCTTGGTTGTTCGTATTCAATGAAGGGTCTTCTTCCTGCTGTTCAGAGTCCTCGCCGACAATCAGAGAGAAACGCTCATTGACTCTGGGCAAATATAGCGTCCCTCGCAACTTCACGTCGTAATCAATATTGTCGTGCTCGCTCCAGACTGACTCTTGAATCACACGTGCATAACTTTTAGCCAGTGTGTCTGCCTCGTATTGAGCGTCTCCGAAATAACCGTCTAGCCAAAGAGCGAGACCGTCAACGCCCGACTCAGCAGAGTTTCGGGTTCTCTCTAACCAGGAGTCTTGCGCAGCAGCACCTTGAGCTGTGACCGTCAGGCAGAGTAGAAAGGTAACCATCGCCAAATAATTCATACACGCTATACTCAGACCCAATTTGTGGTCACCTTACCACCAAACCGAAACCAACTTAACCTTCGCAGAGTATTCTGCGAAAGAATGCTAAATCAGAGGTTCGCAATGCCGAAACAACTCAATATCCAACTCTTAATGACGGGTAACGAGGTCATGTCGGGTGATACGATCGACACCAATTCGGCACACATTGCACAAGTTTTGGGCGCCAATGGCCTGACGATCACTCGCCGAGTGACCGTGAACGATGACATCAACCACCTGCTGTCCGAGCTATCGGATATGGCGCGCACCGCCGACATCGTCATAATGAATGGTGGGCTAGGCCCCACAATAGACGACCTAACTGCCGAAGTGCTGGCCCGTCTCGCTGACGAGCCGCTCGTGATTCATCCAGAAGCAGAAGCCCAGCTGCTGGCCTGGTGCGAGCGTCGCGGACAAAGACCCAACGAAGCCAATCTGAAGCAGCGTTTACTGCCCCGCGGTGCACAAATCATTCCGAATGCCCGAGGCTCCGCCCCAGGGATTGATATCACGGTAGGTGACACCCGTCTTTTCGCGACGCCTGGCGTCCCGAGTGAAATGCGCGACATGTTACCCCTTATTATCGAGCGTATTGAATCTCAGTGGGGAGCCCGCGCCCATGCCAATGTGATGCGGCTTCATACCTTTGGCCTCGGCGAATCAAATGCACAACAACTCATTAACAGT
>CBFHJC010000119.1:244-6077 GCA_965656045.1 Aequoribacter sp. | reverse complement strand
TCTCATCAATGGGCAATTTAGACTGTATCAAGGTGGCTAACTGACGGGTCATCAGCGCTAAGTCAGATGTCGAGACCGTCGTTCCAGTCAACCCACTCCGCCAGAAAGAGGAGCTCGTACGCGCCATTGAACCGGCCTCATCGATCGCCACAGGGCGCAACGAACGCTCCCGGAGCAGCGCGCGGACATGCCGATCTGAGTCGCCTTCGAGTATGCCTTTGACCAACTTGCCCTCGGTGTTGAGGGCCTTGTAACGATAGGCGGGCATGGGTTAGCTCATCACACTGGTGACGCGCAAAATTTCCTCCAGCGACGTAGCACCCGCTAAGACTCGCTGGCGCCCATCCTCAAAAATCGCAGGAGACCGCAATCGGACTGCGTCAGTCATTTGCTGCTCGCTCGCAGAATCATGAATTAAACTTTGCAACTCGCGATCGACATCGATCCACTCATAAATCGCTGTCCGCCCGCGATAACCGGATCCATTGCAATGTGAACATCCGACCGGATGGAACGATACCGAGTGCTCACTGGTACTATCGAGTGCTAAGTAGCGACGTTCAGCCGCAGTCAGCTCACGTGCCTCTTTGCAATGCGAGCAAAGCAGGCGTACCAGACGCTGTGCCATCACGGCAACCAAACTCGATGAGAGCAAAAACGCTTCTATACCCATGTCGCGCAAGCGAGTTATCGCTCCAATTGCTGTATTCGTATGCAAAGTGGATAGCACGAGGTGACCCGTTAACGACGCTTGCACCGCAATTTCTGCGGTTTCTAGATCGCGGATTTCACCCACCATGACAACGTCTGGGTCCTGTCTTAGGATGGCTCGTAAGCCCCGCGCAAAAGTCATTTCCACTTTGGCATTGACTTGCGTTTGTCCAACACCCGGCAGCATATACTCCACCGGATCCTCGATCGTCATAATGTTACGGGAGGCTTGGTTGATGTGGGTAAGGCCTGCGTACAGAGTCGTCGTTTTACCTGAACCCGTCGGACCCGTGACCAGAATAATCCCATGAGGCCGTTGCAGCGCTCGGGTATATCCAGACAACACGTTAGCAGACATCGCTAGCTGACTGAGTTGCAGTTGACCCGCTTCCTTGTCGAGCAAGCGCAATACGATGCGTTCACCATGTGCAGAGGGGATGGTCGACATCCTGATATCGATCGCGTGACCCGCGATTCGGACCGAGATTCGGCCATCCTGAGGAACGCGTTTCTCAGCAATATCGAGCTTGGCCATGACTTTGAGTCGACTCACCAATAGCGGTGCCAATAACCTTTTGGGCGATAGAATTTCAGACAGAATGCCATCTACTCTGAACCGCACACTCAATCGATCCTCAAAGGTCTCAATATGAATATCAGACGCCTTGTCCTTGACCGCTTGCGACAGGATTGCATTAATCAAACGGATGATTGGGGCGTCATCCTCGGCATCCATCAAATCGCCCGTTTCAGGTATAGCATCAGCGAGACGGGCAAGATCGATATCGGCGCCTAGGTCTTCAGCCATTTGTACCGCTTCTTCATTGCCGCGCTGATAAGCGAGCGTCAAGGCAGACTGAAACGTATCCCGATCAACCACCACCAGCGCAAAATCTTCGCCGATCACCCTTTGAACCTCGGTGAGAGTTTCGAGTGCCGGTATTGCGACTGCCAGCAGTTCGTAACCCCTATCACCCCACCTTAATACAACACCCGCTTGCTTCGCATAAGAGAAGCCGAGTCGAATCGGTACCGGTGTGGCCGAACGATCATGAGTCATCGCTTCCGACACTGGCATTACCGCTGATCTGGCCGCATGGCATCGAGTTGCCGGATGGCGTCTTGCCACTCTGGCAAGACCGGCATCCTAGCCGGATCCATTAAATTGACACCCTGCTCACGACGCTCTAATTGTTGATCACGAATGTAACGATACTTGCTCGCCGTTGCGCCCTCTAGATCCTTGTCGTCGCGGATAATTGTAGGGCGGATAAAAATGAGCAAGTTGGTCTTGGTAATCTCGACGGCATCATTTCGAAACAACCGCCCGAGAACGGGTATACTGCCCAACACTGGCACACGCTGTGAGCCATTCTGTACGTTGTCCTTGATCAGGCCACCCAGCACTACCGTGCGGCCATCGCCCGCTAAAACTTTGGTTTGTATCTTGCGCTCGTTGGTTATCAGATCGGAGGCGATAGAAGAAAGACCCGTCAAACTAGAGACTTCCTGCTCGATATCCAATACCACTGAGTCTCCATCATTGATATGTGGCGTCACGGTCAGTGTAATACCCACATTCTCTCGCTCGATTGTTTGGAATGGATTTTGTACGCCATTACCACCGCCGCCGGTGTTGGTGTACGCACCGGTCACAAACGGCACGTTTTGCCCGACCGTGATATAAGCTTCTTGATTGTCGAGAGTCAGCAACGTCGGCGTTGACAGAATATTTGCATTGGCCTGCTTTTTGAGCGCATTCAATATCACCGTCATCGACAAATCATCATCGATTGCGCCCCAACCCAAGGTCAAACCGGGTGAACCCGCGAGTGCGCCCGCTAACTGACCCAAATCAAAATCACCCATCGTATTCGTCGTATCAGAATTATTGCCCAAGACCGCTTGTGATATCGCACCCGCCGTCCCAACATCAGAAGAGACTTGGCTACCAAATACCCCCGAGTCATTGGCGAATAGCCACTGCAGACCCAAATCTTGGCCATCAATGATTTCCATCTCGACGATGATCGCTTCTACCAACACCTGCGCTCGACGAATATCGAGCTGGTAAATAACCGCTTCCAGAGTGGCCATTTCATCTGCATCTGCCGTGATAATGAGCGCGTTAGTGGCTTCATCGGCCTCGATTGTGGCCTCACTGCCAGTCGCTGACTTGCTTTTCGACGAATCGAGTCTGCCCATGTTCTGCATGACCTTGGTCAACACCTGCGCTATTTCTTCTGCGTTGGCATACTTTAGGTACACGACTTTCACATTACCCGCGCGCTGCAAAGGGGTATCCAAATGCTCAACCAAAGTGCGCATTCGGGCACGCTGCAGTTCATCACCGGTCACTAAAACACTATTGGTTCTAGGGTCTGATACGAGGAGTACCGTCTCTTCACCCCCGGCCTGTGCCGCCTCAGATTTATTCAGCAGCTGTAACATCTTGACCACATCATCGGCCACTGCGTACTCGAGGGGCAGAATGTCAGTCTCTTGGATCGCGGATCGATCCATTTGTGAAATCAGCGCATTAATACGATCAATGTTAGACGCGATATCTGAGATCACGATGGCATTACTCGGGGTATAGGCCGCCATGTGCGCCTGCTGAGGCACCAGCGGGCGCAATACTGGGATTAGCTTAGCGGCACTAATATTGTCGAGTCGAATCACTTGAGTGACATACTCGTCATTGGCAGTCCCGCGTGTGCCTGAAGTTTCAACCACAGCGGTTGGTGCGGAGCGCGCATTCTTACTTTCGATCACACGGATGACATCCCCCGATCGTATCGCGCTGTAACCATGCACGTCCAAGATCGATAAAAAGAGACTATACAGTTCTGTTGTTTTGATGGGCTGGTTAGAAATCACCTTGATCTTGCCCTTCACTTGGGGGTCAACAATGATCGTGGTTCCGGTGACCTCGGCAACGAACTTGATCAGCTCTTCTAGCTCGGTATCTTTAAGATTGACCGTGTATTCCTGGGCTACAGCGGCGTGGTAAGACCCCCACCAACCGCAGGTCACGATGACTATCATGCTGACGCGCTTGATCCAAGAATTCATATTTCGACTAACAGCCATCATAGTATCTATTACCTATAGGTCAGGGGCTGGACTCAGCCACTTCAACAGTGAGCGTCAACTCTGTGTCGCCACGCTGGATTACAAACTCGGCCTCGGAGGCCTCTCTTAACAACTGATACAAGGTCAATGCGTTAGACGGTTCTGATAGCATAAGGCCATTCACTGAGGTCACTAAATCACCCGCCTTAAATCCGAGCGCGTTGAACTGATCGGGCCTAGCGCCAGGAGTGACTCGATAACCAATCAGCTGCCCGGAAGCGTCTCGATGCGCCGCAACAGCCACAATCTCTGCTAAGGCTTCTGGGTTCTCGTAATACCGCGAGCGATCAGCAGCTGCAAGCGTGGTCGACTGCGCGCGCGAATCGGAGTTCGACCTTGCTTCGATGGGATCGGCAACCGATCGTCTATTGGTGGTCTGTGCAGTAGAAACTAAACGAGCATCGATGTCAGAGCGGTCATACAGCAGCAGCAACTCATAGGTACTATTGTTGTCGAGCACCACGCGATCCGGCAAGACTTTGGCTAAACTGACGCGCCCCTGTACTGGTAAACTGTCTCCGACTCGATAAATAGCTTGGCTTCTGCGGTATTCGATAATGGCCTGACCCAGGCCATCGTCTCGAGCCGCCAGCACACCGACTAAAACGAGTTCGAGACGAGTTTCTTGAGCATTATCTTCAATCCCTTTTGCTGGGATCGCTTGACTGGGGCTCGACTCTTCCGAGTCTGCGCCCACACCGAATAAATGCCATGATTGCAAGCGAGCCAGATCGACCGGTTGTCTGGTGACTTGCTGCAATGGCTCAGCCGCAAAGGTGGGTGCAGGCATGGTCGGTTCAGTCGCTAAAAACAACCCTGGCACGCGCGCCAGAGCCAATGCCATGACCACCACACTCACAGCACTGATGAGCCAGCGCAGCCGACGTAACACGATATCGCCGGACAGCCAAGTTACAAAAAAGGTGACGGCTTGTGGAGCGTTATTTTTAATCATTCATGTCCTGCGACAATCCACTTGATTTTGATTGTAACGTGCTCACCCTAGTGTATCGACCAATTGCGACAAAAAAACGACAGCGGGGACACTCCCCACTATCGCCCCTCAACAATAACGACTGGCCTCGCTCTAACTGAGGCAGATCAGCCTAAGAATCGATATCAACATGTTTCGAGATAATACGATACATCTCTGGAATGTGCTCGGCGCGACTCGCCGAGCAATTGAGATCTCGCAGCAAACCATCCTGCAGTCGATAAATCCAGCCGTGAACCTCGACTGTCTGCCCTCGAGCCCACGCATTTTGTAAGATCGTAGTGCGACAGACATTGGCCACTTGGCTCATGACATTCAGTTCACAGAGCAGATCCAGCTTATCCTCGTAGCTATTGAGTGCGTCAAACTTATCTTGATGCGCAAATTGAACATCTTTGATATTACGCAACCAATTATCAATTAAGCCATTATCAGCATCATCAAAGGCCGCTTTTACACCACCGCAGTTATAGTGCCCAACCACCAGCACGTGCTTCACTTTGAGAACGTCGACCGCATACTGCAAAACCGTCAGACAGTTAAAGTCGGTGTGCACCACCATGTTAGCAACATTGCGGTGCACAAAGACTTCACCCGGCAAAAGTCCAACAATTTGGTTGGCCGGCACTCTGGAATCGGAACAACCAATCCAGAGATACTCGGGGCTTTGTTGTGACGCGAGGGTCTTAAAAAAGTCGGGATCTGCCTCATGTACCTGCCGCGCCCACTCGCGGTTGCGACTGAACAATTCACTAATGGTGGTTCGACTCATACCGTGTCCTTCTTGAGTAAGCCCTAGTTTAAGCCTTGGGCTGAGAAGAACCAAGCGCTTCATTGTCAGCGTCTTGCAAACCCACGAGAAAAGCCCTACTCTTGCGTCCTGCTTAGGGGTGGCTTCGGCCTGAGATACCTTGTGTAAACCCTTTGAACCTGATCCGGTTAGAACCGGCGTAGGAAAAGTATATCGGCACCTCAATGCCACTGCTCACCTTC
>CBFHJC010000119.1:0-234 GCA_965656045.1 Aequoribacter sp. | reverse complement strand
CCACCAGCTTATGTCTTATTTTGGGCTTCAGTGCCTACACCTCAGCGCAATCGACGCTTGAGGAAATCCTTGTTACCGCGGAGCACGGCAGCACCCCGCTCCTCCAGACAGCATCAAGTGTCACGGTGCTTGGCGCTGATGATCTGCGGCAGGGCGGCATAGCACACTTCGAAGATCTTCTGCGTCAGATACCCAACGTCACCGCTTCAAGTGGTGCATCTCGCAGTCGGTTCT
>CBFHJC010000118.1:0-6127 GCA_965656045.1 Aequoribacter sp. | reverse complement strand
ACTACTCTCGGCTGCTTCGCTCGATACAAGTGCCTCAACAGCCGCAGCTTCGATCCGCTGCATCAGCGGTTTGAAATTGTCGATCTTGTGGCCGCCTGCTAATAGCCCTGATTCGAGGCTCTGAAATGTGAGAGCAGTGTTCAGGAAACCGCTCGCGTTGGTCGCCATCTCCGGTAAGATCGGCGAAAGGTAACACATGAGTATTCTGAAAGCCTGAATGGCATCGGAGCAGACGCGGTGAACTTGTGCATCATTGGTTGCTTCTTTTGCGAGTGTCCAGGGCTGTTTGTCATCAATGAACTGATTGACCTTATCGGCAAGAGCGATAATCTCGCGGACCGCACGATTGTAGTTTCGATCTTCGAAGTGCTGGCGAATATTTGGTGCCGCACTCAGTAAAGCCTCCATTAACGCCCTGTCTTCATGTTCTACAGCGAGTGTATTATCGAAACGTTTCTTTAGAAAGCCAGCTGAACGAGAGGCTATATTAACGATTTTACCCACCACATCTGAGTTCACACGCTGAATAAAATCCTCAAAGTTGAGATCGATATCGTCAACTGATGCCCCCAGTTTGGCGGCAAAGTAGTAGCGCAAGTATTCTGGGTGAAGATGTTCTAAGTACGTACTGGCCTTGATGAAGGTGCCGCGACTCTTCGACATCTTGGTGCCATTCACGGTCAGGAAGCCGTGCGCGTAGATCGCGGATGGTGCCCTTAAGCCGGCTGCGCTGAGCATGGCGGGCCAGAATAAGCCGTGAAAGTTGACGATGTCTTTGCCGATAAAGTGATAGAGCTCGGTCTCTTGTTCGTTAAACCAAAATGGTTCGAAGTCCTTGCCGTGGTGCTTGCAAAAATGTTCGAAACTCGCGATATAGCCCACAGGTGCATCAAGCCAAACGTAAAAATACTTGCCTGGTGCATCGGGAATTTCAAACCCAAAATAAGGCGCATCGCGGCTAATATCCCATGCCTGTAAGCCGCTAGTGAGCCATTCTTTCAGTTTGTTGGCGACTTGAGACTGCAATCGACCACTGTTAATCCATTGTGTCAGCAGCTCGGTTGATTGCGCTAAATCAAGAAAGTAGTGTTCGGATTCTTTATCGATTGGCTTTGCACCCGACAATGCCGATACGGGATCAATGAGGTCACTGGGTGAATAGGTTGCCCCACACTGCTCGCAGTTATCGCCATACTGCCCCGGGCTTTTACACTTAGGGCAGGATCCTCGAATAAATCGATCTGCCAGAAAGAGCTGCTTCTCTGGGTCGTAAGCCTGGGTGATGGTGCGTTTAACGATCTGCCCTTTATCCCGCAGTGACGCATAAATCCGCTCACTCCAGTATCTGTTCTCGTCGCTGTGCGTCGTGTGGAAATGATCAAAATTCACCAAGAATCCACGAGCATCGCGCTCATGCTCTTGGTGCACCTGCTCGATCAAAGCCTCAGGCGACAGCCCAAGTGATTCGGCTCTCAGCATGATCGCGGTACCGTGAGCATCGTCTGCGCAAATGTAGTAGCACTCGTGGCCACAAGACTGTTGGAAGCGAACCCAAATATCCGTTTGGATCATCTCGAGTAAATGACCCAAATGAAGCGAACCGTTCGCATAGGGTAAAGCGCTGGTAACCAGGATTCTTCTGGCGGGTTTAACAGACATAACTCGGGCCTTTTGTCTCGGGGTGCGTATGATACCGTTTGCGACCGCGTTTTCCAAAAGCTAAACGTTGTTGCTGGCTGTTGTGCTCTTTATACTAGGTGGTTTTCCGCGTGATGGAGTTGAGTGAATGGAGCAAGTCGGTGCGATTGTTGCTGTAGCCTCGGGTAAAGGGGGGGTTGGTAAGTCAACAACAGCGGTTAATCTCGCTTTTGCTCTGCAGCATCTGGGATTGCGAGTGGGTTTATTGGATGCTGATATCTATGGCCCCAGTGTGGCTATGATGCTAGGCGTATCAGAAGATACCAAACCAAAGACTCACGAACGGCAGTATTTTTATCCGATCGAAGTCGGTGGTATTAAGACGATGTCCATGGGGTATTTGGTGACCGAGCGCACCCCTATGGTGTGGCGAGGACCAATGGCAGGCGGCGCCTTGACGCAGATGCTTGAGCAAACCTTGTGGGGCGAGCTGGATATTCTTTTGGTCGATATGCCACCTGGGACGGGTGATATTCAGCTTACTTTGTCGCAGAAAGCCAAGCTGGCAGGCGCAGTGATCGTGACGACACCGCAAGATATCGCCTTGCTCGATGCCAAGAAAGCGATCGAAATGTTCAACAAGGTCGCGGTTCCAGTTCTGGGTTTGGTAGAAAATATGTCAATCCATATTTGTTCCGCTTGTGGTCATCAGGAGCCCATTTTTGGGCATCTTGGTGGTGCAAAAATGGCAGAGGACTATAATGTCCCTTTGTTGGGTAGTTTGCCATTGACGCTCGCAATACGAGAGTCTGGAGACCAAGGTTTGCCCGTTGTGATGAGTCATCCGAACTCGAAGGAGTCGGTGCTTTACATTGAGGCGGCCGACGCCATGTTGCGGGCATTGAATAAGACAGAGACACAGAGTGCACCGACGGTGCAATTTAGCGATGAGTGACGTAAGGACGCAATCTGATGAGTATTAAATCCGACCGCTGGATACGCGAAATGGCGGCCAATAATGGCATGATCGAACCGTTTGAGCCGGGTCAGGTGCGCCAAGACGGCCGAGGCGATAAAATTGTGTCGTTTGGTACGTCGAGCTACGGCTATGATGTGCGATGCTCACGAGAGTTTAAAGTCTTTACGAATATTCATTCGGCGACAGTTGACCCTAAGGCATTTGACGAAAGCTCGTTTGTAGATGTCGAATCTGACGTTTGTATCATCCCGCCAAACTCGTTCGCATTGGCGCGTACCGTTGAGTATTTCCGTATTCCGCGGAATGTGCTGACGATCTGTTTAGGGAAGAGCACCTACGCTCGTTGCGGGATTATCGTCAACGTCACGCCTCTAGAGCCCGAGTGGGAAGGCCACGTGACCTTAGAGTTTTCCAATACCACGACCTTGCCGGCAAAAATCTATGCCAATGAGGGCGTGGCACAGATGCTATTTTTTGAATCTGACGAGGTGTGTGAGGTCAGCTATAAGGATCGCGGAGGGAAGTATCAGGGACAGCGAGGCGTCACTCTGCCGCGGGCGTAACTGCTATCAGTTCGTCAGCAATCGATCCGCTTTGAATCATGGCCTCAACGATTGTGTCATTTTCTAGATGCGTTGTTTTGACCATGAGATATTGCCAATCTGGAGCGAGCCATATTTTAGACTCGCGCTCATTGTCTTCACCGCCCCGCGTGTACTGAAGCGTGTTGATTGTGCCCAGCGGGGTGTCGAGTTGCTCATAGCCAGTGAACTTAAACGTGTAGCGTTTGACCCGGTTGCCATCGATAATCTCGACTGAAAAGTCCTGTGTTGGCTCGGCGCCATTCAATAAATTGAGTCTAAGCTGCTCAAGCTGGCTGACCCGATCGTAGGTGTTTGGGCCGATATCGACGCTATGCCACGTTGCGTCCTTGAGGCTTTCGACTTTGCCTTCAGAGGGTAAAAAAATGAGTTCGCGTTTTCGCTGAATCAAACCCGTGCCACGGTAAACATAGCGTTTGGGCACTATGGTGCTACCGATAAGATCAAAGAGGCTGGTTTCGACGAAGCCGGCTAACAAGACTTTCCCTGAGTTGGCTAGATTGAAGTGTCCATCATCGGTGATCGACAGAGATCGTTCAAGAATCATGGTGAGGCCACGCGCCTTGGTCTTATAAGTGACCGAGTAGGGTTCCAAGCCCGTGCCCATGTTTTGGGCCATAACAACCGACGACAAGAGCATACTCAAGCAGACGGGTATAAAGCGTCTAGCCCGCTGCAAAATCGATACCCGTTGGTGGCAAGCGTTGACCGTCGAAAGTCGCCGTTGCTCCGTCGAGCTGGACTCTACCTTCGCACAGCCACGCAACTGCAAGCGGGTAGATTTGGTGTTCGATCTTGAGCACGCGCTCACGAAGTGTGTTGTGATCATCGTTGTCAACAATAGGGGTATGTCCTTGTATGACAGCGGGACCTGCATCGAGTTCCTCAGTGACGAAATGCACGGTAGCACCAGCAAAGCGATCACCCGCGTCAAGGGCGCGTTGATGAGTATTCAATCCAGGATACTTAGGGAGTAAAGAAGGATGGATATTGAGCATCCGACCAAGATAAGGTGCGATCAGAGTTGAGGTTAAGATGCGCATGAACCCTGCCAAAATCACAACATCCACCTGATGTTGACGCAGTTCTTCGATGATCTGGCTTTCAAAGGTTTCGCGACTTGCAAACTGTCGGTGATCGCAAACCATGGCTGGAATACCGTGCTTGCGAGCACTTTCTAGTCCCTCCGCGGTGGCATTATTGGCAATAACCAGTGCCGGCGAGCCCTTTATCTTGCCCGCTTCGCAAGCCTCGATAATGGCAGTCATGTTGCTGCCTCGCCCCGAGATTAAAAACCCAATTTTCACGGGGTATAAACGACCTTCGATGTGCTCGGTTCTACCACTGTCCCCAACTGCCATGCCGTTTCTCCGAACTCATTGAGGAAGTCGATGAGCTCTTGTGATATGGATGAGCTCACGCAAACAATGAGACCCACACCGCAGTTAAACGTGCGCAGCATTTCTTGGTCGGCAACGCCTCCTTCTTGCGCTAAGACAGTAAAAATACTAGGCCATTGCCAGCTATCGGTGTTGATCTGCGCTGAGCACTCTTGAGGGAGGACTCGGGGTAAATTCTCGGTAATGCCGCCGCCAGTGATGTGAGAAATCGCTTTGATCTCAAAACGTTTAAGGGCTGCGAGCATCGCTTTAACATAGATTCTTGTCGGCTCGAGCAGCAAGTCACTCATCGTTTTACAATCTAGTTTTTGGTTTAAATCGAGTTGTCGTTGTTCGATGATATGACGAATTAAGGAGTAGCCATTAGAGTGTGGCCCGGAGCTCGCTAGTGCAATTAAATGGTCTCCAACTGCCACCTGATCGCCCGTAATGATGTCTGCACGCTCCACAACGCCGACACAGAAACCGGCTAGGTCATAGTCGCCACCATGATACATGCCAGGCATCTCAGCAGTCTCACCGCCAACCAGTGCACAGCCTGCTTGAATACAACCTTGACCGATACCCTCGACCACTTGAGCTGCAACGTCAACGTCGAGCGCACCGCTGGCGTAGTAATCCAAGAAAAAGAGTGGCTCGGCACCCGTGACAATGAGGTCATTCACACACATTGCTACGAGATCAATGCCGATTGTATCGTGTCGGTTTAGCTGCATGGCCAACTTGAGTTTGGTTCCAACACCATCTGTGCCGCTGACTAGCACGGGTTCTTTGTATCCTGCTGGAATAGAGCACAGCGCTCCAAAACCACCAAGGCCGCTCAAAACCTCAGGTCGACTGGTTTTGACAGCCACTTCTTTGATACGGTGTACCAGAGCATCGCCGGCGTCGATATCAACACCCGCGTCTTTGTAAGTGAGTCCTTTCGAGTCAGTCATAGTGGTTGCGTAGGCCTAAATTAAAAAGCGCATTCTACGTGCTTTTGCAAGGAAATGCATGGTTGCTCTCGTCGATTCGTTACACTTCAACGGGACCTTGGTACACTACTCTTTTTTGGGTGGGTTAGCGGTTTGCGAACACTTCTTGTTGCGATTGGCATGTGCTGTTGTTTGTCGTCTGAGCTGAGTACTGCCCAAACTCAAGGTATTTATGCCGAGCAAGCGTTCACCCAAGATCAGTCTGAAGCTGAGCTCGCAAAAGGCGCTAAGCAGGCGCTAACAGGGCTGTTGCAGCGACTGACGCTCGAGACTCAGCCATCTGCATTTGAGTCGATTGTTGCGCAAAGTGATAGCTTGGTGAAGCGTGCTATTTTCCAAGATAGTGATAACCTGCCTTCCCAAGGGCTGCGGAGTGTGCTGTATGAATTTGATGCGCAAGCAGTCACGCGGGCCGTGTTTGAGGCTGGTCTGGGCGTGGTGCCCGACGACAGGCCAACGCCCGTTTTGTGGTGGGCGGTGCTTGATGAGCAGCTAGCTCCTCGGTTTATTGACCGCCAAGCAGACCAACCG
>CBFHJC010000117.1:0-6227 GCA_965656045.1 Aequoribacter sp. | reverse complement strand
ATAGGAATACCCTTGATATAGCGCTGACCCGATTCGGTCTCAAAATAAGCGCTATTAATGTCGGTTAAAAACCAGCCGGGGCACAGCGAGTTGACACGAATGTTGTGGCGACACAATTCTATAGACATCGATTTTGTGAGCTGCACCACGCCCGCTTTTGACACGTTATAGGCAATTTTCATGGCGCCTGTATTCAAACCATAGATCGATGCGATATTGACAATCGAGCCGTGGATTTGAGCTGAAACCATGCACCTTGCGGCTTCTCGTGCAACACGCCAGGCGCCATCAAGATTGGTTTGCATTTGCCAAGCCCAATCCGATTCATCGGTCTCTAAGAACCGCTTTGGTTCGTCGCCAACGCCGGCGTTATTGATGACGACATCGAGTGCGCCCTCGATAGCAGAGATCGATTCAAATCCCGCGACGACACTGTCCGGGTTGGTGACGTCCATGGTGAGTGCTCGAGCCGATCCACCGGAGTCGAGTATTTGGGCCACCTGTTCGGCAAGGGCTTCAGTTCGGCGTGCTGCTAGGACCACGTGAACGCCTTCACGACTCAAGACTTTTGCAAAATGTGCACCGAGCCCACTCGATGCCCCGGTAATAAGTGCTGTCTTTCCCGCCAAGTCAAAATAGTCTGATGCCATTGCATGGAGCCCGCTGGTCAAGAAGTGCGTCAGAGCCTAGCGAGGTGATTGATATGGGTCAAGTGATATCAACCCCCGAAAATCTCTGACACTCTCATGTCGTGAATGAGTGTTCCACCGGCTTCGCGTTAGGTAGGCAGTTCAGCCGGTCTTGGCTGGGTGTTTCCGAAATTTAGACCGCCACTCGCATCGCTGTTGGCCGCACCCCTATCGTTAACCAAATTCTTAAATTTACATTAACAAGTGCTTTCGATAGACTCCTGCGTCAAATGACAAAAGCTTAAATGGCGATGTTAAAACGCGCCTCAGATGAAAGGATCTCTTATGCAACGCATTACGGCTAGGGTTTGCTTAGCGGTTATTGTTCTGCCTTTGCATGGCTCACCAAGCTGGGCTGATACGCCTGTTCTAGAGGAAGTCAGCGTGATAGCTGCGCGGGTCGCGAACCAACATCCATCGGCAAGCGCGTCGACTATCGCTACGGCACTCAGATTTGATCCAGAGACCGACATTCAAGCCCGGGGGGCTGCAGAGTCGCAAGCTGATATCTTGATTAGAGGTGGAACCTTTGAAAATACCGCAGTTACCGTGGGTGCAATGACCATTATGGATCCACAGACGGGGCACTACGCGTTAGAGCTGCCGATCGATCCTGATCTTTTGAGTCGTCCGTCTATTCGAGTTGGAAGCGCGCACGGTAGTGCTTCTATGAATGCGACCGCTGGTTCTGTGCAATACGCGTTGTTACCCATCGAGACTTTTTCGACTCTGACTTTGGGGGTTGGCGAAAATGCGATGTCCCTGCAGAGTCTGGGCATTGCCCGCACACGCGCACTGACTAACACTGATTCATTAGCGATCGCACTCGCGGTGGCTCGATCTTCTAGCGATGGCACGGTCACCAATGGCGACCATGATATGGAGCGATATAACCTGGCGGTACAGCATCGATCCGACTCGCACCAGTCGGATCTTTTGCTCGCTTATCAAGATAAGTTCTTTGGCTGGCCTGGCGCCTATACGGGTTTTGCAAGCCTAGCAGAGACCGATCACACCAAGACGTCGCTCGTGCTCGCCAACCACCGAGCGGTTAATGGTGCAACGAATTATCAGGTGAGCGCCTATGCTCGCGAGTTGGTTAATGATTATGACTTTGATCGGTCTACTGTCGAGCGCGGTGGTCCAGGGGCTTTTGATCATGTCACACGTGTGTGGGGTATTGGTGGTCAGCTCGCCACGCAATTATCGACCGGCCGCATTGAATACACAGGGCAATGGCACAGCGATAAACTGGTCAGCTCTACCGATTTAACCGAGGGCGATTTCACGTCACGCGATTATTGGTCACTCTCGGCCGCGCCAGTTTGGTTGGCCGCGATTGGGCCTGAGCAGGTGACCTTCAAAGCGGGCTTAAGCTATGCTGACACCAATCGCGATTCGAGCCAGCTGGGCCCGCTTGTCTCTGTGTTTTGGGAGGCATCGGATCGACCACTTACCCTCGGCATTGACTACGCACAGACCAGCCAAGTGCCCGGTTATACCGCGTTAAAATCAAGACCCAGTGGCTTGTTTGGAGGCAACTCTGATTTGGGGCGAGAGGTCTCTCAGCAACTTAACCTTGACTTGGCTTACCAAACCGAGCGAGCCAAGCTAGAGGTCGCTGCTTACCTTCGTCACGACCGTGATTTGGTCGACTGGACCTACAGCTTCCTGCGTCCTACCCAAAGGCAGGCGAACCCAGTGGATCTTGATGTGATGGGTTTGCAATGGCGTATTTCTGGTGAAACGACGGCACTGTCTTGGTCAGTGGGTGGATCGGTGATCGACAAGCAAGCCGACTATGGTGAGGCCGCAGTAAATGCTAGCTATTACGCGCTGAACTATGCAAAGCAGCGTGCGAACGTGGCTTTGGTTTGGCAAATCACGGATGTTGTGGCGCTATTTCTCGATAGCGAATATCGAAAGCACGCGTCGAATCCCTTGCGGCAATCGTCGTCAGAGGCCTATTTTACCTCGGTATCTGTGGATTACATCTGGTCTGATAGAGCTCGCGTCTCGGTGTTGATCGATAACTTAACCAATGAGAGATTCCAGTATTTTCCGGGGTCTCCAGGCGGTGCGAGGAGTGCGTCTGTCCGGTTGACGATTGATCTTGATGGGTGAGAGCGGGTTGGGACTCAGCTCTTCAGTGAGAGGGCGCCTGCTCGCACGGTTTGATTGTTCGTTGTTAACGGGTTCTAGTGAATATCGGCGCATCCCCCTTTAGCGGGGAAGAGCCGCAAGCAGCGATGAAGTGAGTGGTGGCCCCACCTGGACTCGAACCAGGGACCGATCGATTATGAGTCGAGCGCTCTAACCAACTGAGCTATAGGGCCAAAAAACCGCGATTATACGTGCTATTAATCGTCTAAGAAACTACGCAAGTAATCACTTCGGGTCGGATGACGCAGCTTGCGGAGGGCCTTGGCTTCAATCTGCCGGATTCGCTCTCGAGTGACATCAAATTGCTTACCGACCTCTTCGAGCGTATGGTCGGTATTCATATCGATACCGAAACGCATTCTGAGCACTTTCGCTTCACGCGCTGTCAGACCCGCTAACACTTCGGTGGTCGCCTCTTGCAGACCCTGTCCTGTGGCTGAGTCGATCGGTGACGAGATGCTGATGTCTTCGATAAAATCACCCAAATGCGAATCTTCATCATCGCCAATCGGTGTTTCCATCGAGATGGGTTCTTTGGCAATTTTCAAAACCTTGCGCACTTTATCTTCAGGCATATCCATTCGCTCGCCGAGTTCTTCAGGCGTTGGCTCGCGTCCCATTTCTTGAAGCATTTGTCGCGAAATTCGGTTGAGCTTATTGATCGTCTCGATCATGTGAACCGGAATTCGGATGGTGCGTGCTTGGTCAGCAATAGAGCGAGTGATCGCCTGGCGAATCCACCAAGTCGCGTAGGTCGAGAACTTGTAGCCTCGTCGGTACTCAAACTTATCGACCGCTTTCATCAGGCCTATGTTGCCTTCCTGAATCAGGTCTAAGAATTGGAGCCCACGATTGGTGTACTTCTTCGCGATCGAGATGACGAGTCGCAAGTTGGCTTCAACCATTTCTTTCTTCGCGCGTCGCGCTCGAGCCTCGCCCATCGACATTCGGCGATTGATGTCTTTGATCTCGCTAACGGTCAGTCCAGTTTTTTCCTCAACCGCAATAATGCGACGCTGTAATCGGAGCAGAGTGTCGCCTTCGAGGCTTAACTTCTCGGCACATCCAGGTTCGGATTTGATCAGTCGATCAAGCCACAGGATATCGGTTTCGTGCCCTACGAAGCTGTCGATGAACTCTTTGCGTGGCACTTTGCAGTGACGCACCGTTATTGTCATGATTTCACGTTCTTGAATTCGAACCTCGCGCAATGCGTCGCGGGCTTTTTCGATCAGTGGATCGAATACACGTGGTGTGAGCTTAAAGTATTTGAACACCTCACCCAGTTTGTCGAGTTCTTTGAGCGCAACTTTATTATGGCGCCCTTTTTCGGTCAGGACTTTTTCGGTCTTAACCCACTGCTTGCGCAGCTCTTTGAAGCGTTTTTCGGCTTCTACTGGATCGGGACCTGATTCGGATTCTTCGTCATCTGCACCGGCTGCCTCGTTGGCGGCAGCAACTTCCGCTGCGGTTGGTACGTTGTCGGCCGGATCCAAGTAACCGACCATGATATCGCTGAGGCGGCGCTCTTCGCGAGAGACAGCGTCGTACTCTGCTAAAATTGTGGCTACAGAATCGGGGTAGTGGGCCAGTGCCGCCATTAACTCGCGGATGCCTTCTTCGATTCGTTTGGCGATCACGATTTCGCCTTCGCGGGTGAGCAGTTCGACAGTACCCATCTCGCGCATGTACATCCGCACAGGATCGGTGGTGCGGCCCGCCTCGGTTTCTACGGCGGCAAGGGCAGCTGCAGCTTCCGCTGCGGCGATGTCATCGGCCGACCCATCACCCTCGGCCATTAACAGTTCATCGGCGTCAGGTGCTTCTTCGAATACCTGAATACCCATGTCATTGATCATTTGAATAATATCTTCAACCTGATCTGGGTCTGAGATATCTTCGGGCAGGTGATCGTTTACCTCTGCATAGGTCAGGTATCCCTGCTCTTTACCCTTAGCAATAAGGCTTTTCAAGCGAGACTGTTGCTTGACGGATTCGGTCATGAAGCGTTGGCCTTTGAAAATCTAAAAATAAGCCGAATATTATAACCAGTTCAAGGCGTTGCGACCACAACTGGATGCATATCGGAACAATTTTGTTTATGAGTGTGTTGGTCTTAGCTCTAAGGCACGTTTTTCTTGTAATAGTTCCATCAGTTCGCGTTTTTGCTCGTCCGCTAATTCTGCCATCGTGCGATGACTGAGCTCGTTAATGCGTTCTTGCAGCACCTTAACTTTGGGGGTGCGGGTGAGGCGGTATAAACAATCTTCGAACTGTGCGGGAATACCATCGTGAGGAATGATCGATTCCTCGCCTGCCAGCCGAGCCAGAATGGCGCCTTCTGGGGTGCCGTACCAGTGCCCGAGCAGCATGGCGGTATTCGCATTGGGTTGTTTGTGTAACAGAGATAGCAAATCTCCAAGTAAGGTCTCACCGGCGTCGTATAGAACAGCAATGTCTTCGACTCGAGCCTTGGCTGCGATATCGGGTCGTTGCAAAAGTAGCGATATTAGAGTGGACGATAGCTTCGCCATGCCCCGATCATTTGCGAGAGTGGTTTCCGCACGCTGACGAGACGGCTGCTTTTCAGGTTCGGGTGCCAGGATAGGCTTGGGCTTCGGCTGTCGGCTTTCTGCCAGCGCCTCGAGAGTCTGACGATCAACCCCTGTTTTATCCGCCAAAGCCTGCAGCATTAACTGTCTAAAAACACCTTTTGGGAGTTGCTGAATGAGCGGGAGCGCTCGCTTTGAGAGGGTGGCTTTACCCTCTAGCGATTGCACATCCAGTTTGTCAGCAGCAAGATCGAACAAAAACCGCTCCACTGGACGCGCATCTTTGAGCAGAGTCTCAAACACTTGTTTGCCGACTTGGCGAACGAGAGTATCTGGATCTTGGCCTTCCTCTAAAAAGAGAAAGCGAGCTTGCTTACCATCTTCTAGCATGGGTAGGACGGTCAGCAGTGCTCGCTCGGCAGCGGATCGACCCGCTTTGTCACCATCAAAGCAAAAGATAATTTCGTTGACTAGGCGAAATAGTCGCGACAAGTGATGTTCAGAGGTCGCGGTTCCCAGTGTGGCAACGGCGTAGTGAATATCATGTTGCGCTAGCGCGATGACATCCATGTACCCTTCGACCACCACGAATCGGTCAATCGGCTTACGACTTTGTTTGGCCTCGTAAAGGCCGTAGAGTTCGCGCGTTTTTGAAAAGACGGGTGTCTCAGGAGAGTTGAGATACTTCGGTTTCTCGTCCCCTAAAACACGCCCGCCGAAGGCGACAACGCGGCCTCGTTGATCTCGGATCGGAAACATAATCCGGTCGCGAAATCGATCATAGACGCGTCCGGCGTCGTTCTCGATGGCCATACCGCTGGTT
>CBFHJC010000116.1:0-6348 GCA_965656045.1 Aequoribacter sp. | reverse complement strand
CTCATGCTCGTGTTTGGACTTGGAACTCTGCCGGCCATGCTGACAGCGAGCTTTGGCGCTCAGTGGATCGGCGCATTTCTTGGTCGCTTGATCGTCAGACAAATCATCGGGCTGACCCTCATAGGATGGGGTATCCTGAACTTACTTATGCTGTTGCGACATGCCAATCATGCCTAATCCAAGACATGCCAGTGGGGTGCTGCCGTAAGCCGACCCGCTAAAGTCCGAGGGCGATCGTCGCTTTCCTAGGGCGCACACTCGCAGAGCGCCCTGGCAAACTGACCAACTCAGTGCAATAGCTTGCACTATTCACAGCGAAGGTTGAAGACACTCGTTTACCCCATGCGTCGCAGTGAGTAAACTAGCACTTTCAATAGGTACAGAGTGGCTATGCAGCAACAACAGTTCGACGTGATTGTGATTGGAAGTGGTCCGGCCGGTGAATCTGCGGCGCTTAACGCTGCAAAACATCACAAATCAGTCGCTGTAGTTGAAGTGAACACTCAAGTCGGTGGCGGCTGCACCCACAAGGGCACGATCCCTTCCAAAGCTTTGCGACACACGGTAAAGCAACTGATGCGCTTCAATAGCGGAACCCTCTTTCGCGAGATCGGGTACAGCCGCAAAATACCTTATCCGACCGTACTCAAACATGCCCTGACCGTGGTCGAACAGCAGGTCGACATGCGCAGTAAATTTTATAGTCGCAACGGTATTTCAGTATTCAAAGGTCACGCACGGTTTCAAGACCCACACAGTCTCATGGTCACTCGACCCGATGGTTCGACCGAGCTCTTAGGGGCCAAGGAAATCGTCATCGCCACAGGATCAAGACCCTACCACCCACCCAACGTACCGTTCGAGCATTCACGCGTCTACGATAGCGATAGTATCTTGAGCCTAGAACACACGCCAAAGAAGCTGATTATCTATGGTGCTGGCGTCATCGGCTGCGAGTACGCGTCGATCTTTAGTGGCTTAGGTATCAAGGTTGAGCTGATCAACAGTTTCGAAAACTTACTGGCGTTCTTAGACGACGAGATTTCAGTCGCACTCGATTATCACCTCCGAGAATCCGGCGTGATGGTCCGGCACCGCGAAGTGTACTCGAAAGTCGAAGCGAGTACCGAGGGCATCGCTCTGCATCTCGAGTCGGGCAAAGTGATTCGCGGCGACGCACTGCTGTGGTGTAATGGCCGGAGCGGCAACACACAAAATCTGGGGTTGGACGCCATCGGCTTAAGCCCCGATAGCCGTGGCCAAATTGCGGTCAATAAACGCTACCAAACAGCCGTTCCGCATGTCTATGCCGTTGGCGATGTAATCGGCTGGCCGAGCCTAGCAAGCGCTGCTTACGACCAGGGGCGCGCCGCCTCGGCCGGAGACGATAAAAACGACTCGCGTTTTGTCGATGATGTGCCGACCGGGATCTACACTATTCCCGAAATCAGTTCAGTGGGCCAAACCGAGCGCGAACTCACTGATCAAAAAATCCCCTTTGAAGTGGGGCGCGCTTTTTTCAAAGATACCGCGCGCGGACAAATCTCTGGTGAAGTCGTCGGCATGTTGAAGATCTTATTCTGTCCCGAATCTCTCAAAATATTAGGCGTACATTGCTTCGGAGCCGAGGCCACTGAGATCATTCATATCGGACAGGCCATTATGAAACAAGCCGGCGAGGCCAACACCATCCGCTACTTTGTCGAAACTACTGTGAACTACCCCACAATGGCAGAAGCCTATCGAATTGCCGCACTCAATGGCCTCAATCGGTTACCGAATTATTAACCATCGCAGCCCTTGGCGGTGTCTTACTCTGCTTATTCTACTGTCTTGTCCAGTGGCTTGGGATGCCCAATCTGCAGAACGATACCACCCGGACAGCCCCAGCTGGATGAAATTCGTCGCGGCGATTAATGTTCCCACCCTGAAACACGAAGCGGGTAGAACCCGACATTATCGTGAGCAGTGTTCAGCAACGCTCATCAATCACAATGGCGTTCGAGAAGATCAATGGCTGATTACAGCCTGGCATTGTATCGAGCACTACAAGGATCTAAGTCAGACCATCAAGGTGCGTTTTCCACACGCCGGACCCAATGACCAGCATTACACCGCTCGCTTAGCACGCAGCGGAGAGCACCTCGAGCGAGACTGGGCCTTGCTGCGACTAGAGCAAAGCTTACCTGCGCATCTGTCGAGCACGTTAACACTAACGGCAGCTTCACCCTCACTACTCGCCACCGCTGCTGGCTACTCTAAACACCTACCAGAGGGTCGTGAGAGGCTCTCGTATGACAGCAACTGCCGCTGGGTGTCAGCACAGGAGTGGCAAGATTGCTTAACCTCAAAGGGCACCTCTGGCGGCCCAGTGGTTCAAACTATTGCTAATGAACCCGTCATTGTCGGAATCATTTCGCAAGGTAACGGACAGGGTATGACGCTAACGTTTCCCGTCAATCTATTGCCACCCTTCTAATCAGGAACCTGGGACACTCATCAACGCTATCGCCACCCCTCGAGCCGTGAACCCGAGACACCCGGCGCCATTGTTGCCGCTCCTCTAGTCGCGAACTTCGGACACTCGGCGCAGTTGTCGCTCGGGTGGTGCGGCACCAATGTGCGGCTCTTGCCGACGCTTTGCCAACTCCACTTGCTTCTGGCGTTCAGCAAAACGCTGTTTTTGATCGGGGGTCAATTGATCAAAGCACTTATGACAGCAAACCCCTTTCTGATATTGGGCGTGCAGCTTGTCCTGCTCGGTAATAGGATGCCGGCAACCATGACATTGATCATAGCGCCCCTTTTCGAGACGATGATTGACCGCCACTCGGTTGTCGAAAACGAAACACTCACCACGCCAGAGTGAGTCCTCTTCCGGCACCTGTTCTAAATAATTGAGGATGCCACCTTTCAGGTGATAAACCTCGGCGAACCCCTGCTCTAACATATAGGCACTCGCCTTTTCACAACGGATACCACCGGTGCAAAACATCGCGATTTTTTTATTCTTGTGCTCTGCGAGTTGCGTTTCAACGTAGGCGGGGAATTCCCGGAATGTGGTTGTTTTTGGGTCTATTGCACCTTCGAAAGTGCCTATCTCATACTCGTAATCGTTGCGCGTATCCACCAGCAGTACATCGGGATCCGCGATGAGATTATTCCAGTCTGAGGGCTCTACGTATCGACCCACCAAACGATTCGGATCGATACCAGATACACCCATAGTCACAATTTCTTTTTTCAGTTTAACCTTCATTCTATAAAAAGGTTTGTCCTGATGTGCCGACTCTTTCCATTCGATCGCAGCAAGACCCGGTTGTGACCGCAAGAAAGCCAACAACCCATCGATACCCGAACGTGTCCCAGAAACAGTGCCATTGATACCCTCTTGAGCGAGCAGCAAAGTCCCCTTCAGACCTAGGTCGAGACAAGTCGAGAGCAGTGGTTCTCTGAACTCTCGGAAACCGGGCAAATCGACGAAGTGATAAAGTGCCGCAACCACAATCGGCTCGGCGGGCTGATGCGTGTTAACCACGACCTCCTCCTAGACAGTCAGGTGAGTCAGGTACCGACTCGTGTATATTCTGCCACTCGTCAGGGGTATGCAGGTGAAGTGCAAGAGCATGTATCGGACCTGCCAATAAATCGTCTAACAATTGATACAAGGCCTGATGCCGTTTGACTCTCGACACGCCTTCAAACTGCGCGCTCACGAGCGTGACCTTAAAATGGGTTTGTGAATCGATCGGCACATTGTGACGATGGCTCTCGTTCTCTATAGCGAGCCAATCGCCGGGATACCGCGCAACAATTCTGTCATGCAATTCGTGGGTTACAGGCATACTTCGCACCAAAAAAACGCAGTATACCGCATCTATTTCAGAGTTTCTCGTTGCCGTGAGGCAAGGCCGAGCCGAAGCACCCCAGCAAGGCCGTAGATTAAATAATGTCTTATTCAATCAGTCTTTAAATCGACAAATCGGTTAAACCGAAGTTTGTAAGGGGAGCTTAATTTCTACCCGAAGTCCGGGATGGTTATCATGGAGTGTAATGACACCGCGGTGGTAACGGACGATCGCCCTCACTAGCGACAATCCCAGCCCGTGTCCAACCGCACGATCATCGGGTGCCTGACTGCGATAAAAAGGCTCAAAAACCGCCCTTTTCTCGTCGTCGGGGATCCCTCTACCAGTATCGCTGATCGATACACACACCTGCATTGGGTCAACGAGGTATGACGCGACCGTCACACAACCCTCTGCAGGCGTGTACTTGATGGCATTGTCGAGTAAATTCGCAAACAACTGCGCCAACAACTGTGACTCACCTGTCAGTGGCGGGACTCTTGCTAATCTAGAAACGCACTGAATTTGCTTGCTCTGCGCCACCGGTTCGTAAAGATCAATGACGTCTTTCAGCACAGTGTCGAGTGATACGGAAGCACCCGGCAGCCTAATAGGGGCTCCAGCCTCAAGGACAGAAATTCTGAGCAAGGCATTGAACGAGCTCAATAAGTGATCGCAGTCAGCCAATAATTGATCCGCCTCGCCTGCTAACTCGTGCGGCAATTTTAACCGCAACCGGCTGATTCTGCTGCGCATGCGCGTCAGAGGCGTCCGCAAATCATGAGCAATATTATCAGCAACTCGCCGCATCGCGACCCGCTGAGTCGACACATTACGCAGTAGTGCGTTCCCAATCGTGGCTACCTCTGTCAGAAAAGGCATGGTCGAACGAGTTGACAGCATTTCAGACGTGTTACTCTCCATGATTCGCTCCAGGTCTACATTGAGCGCGTACATCCCTGCCAACGCGCGATGAGTCGCGATTGCGGTCGTGATTAGAGCGCCGATCCAGAAACAGAGTATCATCAAAGCAACATTCGCTATCAAACGAACCAATTGCTGAAATTCGGTCGTATAGGGTCGACCTATCGTGAGGGACAGCGAGGGAGAAATCTCGCGAGTCCTAATAAATAGGCGGGTTGGTTGAAGATCGCTGGGGTGATCAAACAGTGCCGACAGAAAGTTCACAAATCCCCCCATCGAGCCTTCACTTTGGTGGTACTGGACCTTATAGATGGGACTAGACGCTTGCGACTCTAGGTAATATAAGTGGCTCGCCGAGTAGTTGTTGTAATTTTGATGCCGGATCACATCAGCCAGCGCATCAACGCCCTCAGAATGGTAGAGCGTGGTCAGGTAATCGAGTCGCCCCGAGATATCACGATCGAGCTGATCAAACAGCTTGTAACTTGTATTCAGCGAAAAAATAAGCAGCAAAGCCAGAGCCAGCATCAGAAGCCACAGGTTGAATCGAGACATCACATGAAATCCGATGCTACGAATCAGTGGTTGTAGGAAGCTGAACTTAGAGCCCAAATCGATACCCAACCCCCCGCACGGTATGAACTAAGGGGATATCAAAGTCTTTGTCTATTTTCTGTCGCAGGCGGGAAATATGCACATCGATGACATTCGTTTGGGGATCAAAATGATAGCCCCAGACCGATTCCAAGAGCATAGATCGGGTCACTATCTGCTCCGAATTCGACATCAAATATTCGAGTAAGCGGTATTCCCTTGGTTGCACCGACACCTCGCGACCATCGCGAGTCACCTTGTGAGAGATTAGATCAATGACAACATCAGCGAATTCGAGCGTTGTCTTGTACTCTGACCGAGTCACGCCCACTCGGCGGCAAATCGCCTCCAGTCGCGCAGCCAGCTCTTCAGAGGCAAAGGGTTTTACCAAGTAATCATCGGCGCCAATCTGAAGACCCTTGACTCGGTCATCGACCTCGCCAAGGGCACTCAATATCAGCACAGGCGTAAAGTCGCCGCGCGCTCTGAGTTCTTTGATGACGCTGAGCCCACCAAGCTTGGGTAACATTCGATCTACGATTAGAACGTCCCAGCACTGAGTTGCTGATGCCAATAAACCTTCTGAACCGTCGCTTGAAATGTCACACTCGTGCCCTGCTCGGATGAGCTCTTCGGCAACGAACTGAGCCACCGCCGCATCGTCTTCAATCAACAAAACTTTCAATGGTTGATGACTCCTACCTGTTATAATACTGGAGCATGCACTTCAACTTGGAACAGCATACAAGGAAACTTATCTTCATGTCTGCTCAAAATTTACCGCCTCTATGGCGCCATCTATTGGCCATGGTCTACGATACTTTTTTGATCCTTGCGCTGATCATGGCCGCCAATGCCTTGTTAATAGCGGTATACGTTAATCTGTTCATCAATCTCGACACCAACCAAGAGAGCATGCCACCCGCAGGCGCTGTTCAAGTTTTGATTATCTTTTGTATCTCTCTGTTTTACGGGGTTTTCT
>CBFHJC010000115.1:0-6420 GCA_965656045.1 Aequoribacter sp. | reverse complement strand
AACGGTCCTACGAAAAAATTAGATGACAGATCCTAACATAAAGATCGGCAAGTACATCGCTAACATCAGAGATCCGACTAACACAGCAAGCACTACCATGATCATCGGCTCTAACAGCGTACTTAAGCTATCGACCGCGTTATCAACGGCTTCTTCATAGTGTGTTGCAACCTTGGCGAGTAAGTCGTCCAAAGAGCCGGACTCCTCCCCGATGCTGATCATTTGCAACACCATATTAGGGAAAATAGCGGTGGCGCGAGACGCGGCATAGAGCGATGAGCCGCCAGTGACGTCGTCGCGTACTTGCAGGATGGCTTCTCGGTACAGCGCATTGCCTGCAGCACCAGAGGTCGACTCTAAGGCTTCGACTAAGGGGACACCCGCTGCAAAAGTGGTCGAGAGGGTGCGAGAGAATCGCGCAATGGCCGCGTTGCGAATGATACCCCCGATGATGGGTACTTTGAGTGCAAGATGGTCCATCTTGTCTCGGAAGGCTCTCGACTTTCGGTGGGTGCGGCGAAAGAGGTACACCAACGCAATGATAATAGCGAGCATATACAGATAGTAGTCTTGCGCAAAATACGAGATATCGAGGACCAGCTGAGTAAAGGCCGGTAGCTCAGCGCCAAAGCTCTGGAAGGTCTCGGCAAACTGAGGCACCACTTTGACGAGGAGTAGGGCCGTGACGACCATCGCCACCGCCATGATGGCGATAGGATAGGTGAGCGCCTTTTTGATTTTCGCTTTCAGCTGCTCGGTTTTCTCCTTGTAGGTCGCGACTCGATCGAGCATGGTTTCTAGGGTTCCAGAACTTTCGCCGGATGCGACCAATGAACAAAACAAATCATCGAATTGCTCCGGATGACGCGCTAACGCGCCCGCGAGTGCATTGCCGGATGCGACGTCGGAACGCACCGCATTCACCAGTTTTTGCATGCGTGGATTCTCGATTCCATCAGCGACAATCTCAAAACTTTGAATAAGGGGTACGCCCGCTTTCATCATCGTTGCCAACTGGCGTGTGAACAGTGCGATATCTGCCGCTTTTATTGTGGCGCCTCTCCCACGGAATAGGGGCTTGGATTTTTTGCGGACCGATTTCGCAGTAATCCCGCGTTTGCGCAACTGTGCTTTGACCATACTGATTGACGTGGCTTCGATCTCGCCTCGAGACTCTCGACCGCGTTTATCGGTTCCAACGTAAGCAAACAATGCAGTTTTGGTTGTCATTTAAATTCTCATGAGACTAGTCTACGGTAATCCGATTTGCCTCTTCGAGGCTGATGATGCCCTTTGCGACCTTCAGCAGAGCCGATGTCTTCAGGCTTGGGAAGCGCTCTTTTCGGGCCTGCTTCGCCAAATCGATCGAGTGACGATTTTCTAAGATCATGGTGGCAAGCGTTGGGGTTATTTTGACCACCTCATAGACCCCTGTGCGACCTTTGTAGCCTTCGTGGCAGGATTTGCAGCCCACAGCTCTCTTAATGGTCGCACTCTGCAACATCGCCTCGGTGAACCCCAGCTCGATTAGGCTCGAATGAGGCAAGTCGGTGACAGTCTCGGCACAGTGTTGACAAAGCTTGCGCGCTAAACGCTGGGCGATAATTAGGGATACAGCTGTGGCGACATTGAACGCCGGAATTCCCATATTGAGCAGCCGCGTGATGGTTTCCGAAGCGCTGTTGGTGTGCAGGGTGGATAGCACGAGGTGACCCGTTTGCGCCGCTTTAATTGAGATTTCTGCTGTTTCTAGGTCTCGAATTTCTCCCACCATGATGACGTCGGGATCTTGTCGCAGAAATGACCGAAGCGCGTCGGCAAAGTTGAGGCCCACTTTAGGATTCACGGGAACTTGATTGATCCCTTCCAGATTAATCTCTACGGGGTCTTCCGCTGCAGAGATATTGCGCTCTTCAGTATTGAGGATCGTTAGCCCGGTGTAGAGGGACACTGTTTTGCCAGACCCAGTCGGACCCGTGACGAGAATCATCCCCTGCGGGCGATCCAGTGCCTCTAGGAATAACTGCTGCTGTTCTGGTTCATAGCCTAAGGCGTCAATACCGAGCTGCGCACTCGCTGGATCCAGAATACGCAGGACGATTTTCTCGCCAAATAACGTGGGGAGTGTATTGACCCGCATATCGATCGACCGAGTTTTGGATAAGCGCATCTGGATTCGGCCATCTTGAGGAATTCGTCGTTCTGAGATGTCCATGCGGGACATGACCTTGAGTCGGGCGGCGAGTCTGGGGGCAAGTGCTTTGGGTGGCCGCACAACCTCTTTCAGAATCCCATCGGCTCGGAATCTGACTCGGTAGTGATGTTCATAGGGTTCGAAGTGAATGTCTGATGCACCCGCCTTGATCGCATCTATGAGCACTTTGTTGACGAATCGAACGATGGGGGTGTCGTCGACCTCTTTGGAGACGCCCACATCATCGCCATCGGGTTCGTCGAGGGTATTGATATCGAGATCGTCATACGACTCATGATTGAGTTCGCCCAGCTGCTCGATGGATGTTTTGGCATCCGCAAATTTTTCAATCGCAGATGACAGCAGCGTGTGATCAGCCACAATGACTTCCGTGGTGATTCCGGTATGGAACTTGATCTCGTCGAGGGCTTCGATCCGAGTCGGATCGGCGAGCGCAATGAAGAGTCGTTTACCGCGTTTGAATAGGGGCAGTGCACGATGTTTCTGCAGTAGCTTCAGATCCACCAAATCTTTGGGCAGGTAGTCTGAATTATAGGCACTCAGATCGATCAACGGTGCGCCAAACTCCGAGGCGAGGGAATGTGCCAGTTGTCTGCTGTCGATACCCACAATCTCGACCAGATATTGGACCAGCGGCATATCGCGGAGCGCTGATTGCTTCTGCGATTCGGCGGCTTCGTCTGCTGTGAGCAACTGGTCAGCAATCAGACGCCCAGTCAGCCCGAGAGAGCTTGGTCGCTTCAAATTGTCGAGTGCTGATGGGTTCACGCCCGCTCCAGATTAAAACTTATTTAGCAAATTATTAGATAGCGCTAAAGTATATGCTAATCTAAGTCGATTACCTAGTCAGCTGCGGTCAACGTAGCGCTTATGTTGGAAAGAAAACGGACAGGTAATGAAGTACTGAGCAGGCTTGGCTGTAAGGCGTGAGTCAAACGAGAAAGCAAGGTGGGATATCAGTCTCTACCGATAGTGTGATTTTGAAGAGGATGAAACAATGAAGGCAATGAATATTGGCCGGCAACTCGGCTTTACTTTGATCGAGTTGATGATTGTGATTGCAATCGTGGGTATTGTGTCGGCGGTGGCGCTTCCGGCTTATCAGGGCTATACCGAACGTGCGCGACTGAGCGGTGCGTTACAGGGAGCAGCGACGTATCGAACTGCGGTGGGATTATGCGCTTCGCAGTTTGCGTTGTCGCAGTGCGGTCATGGCGACAAAGGTATCGGAGATGAAATCGAAGATGGAAACAAGGGAGCGATTATTAAGTACGTTGATGCTCTCAGTGTTGCAGCTGGTGTGATTGATATTGAAGTGTATCCCAGTGGAAAAACGATAAAAATGACACCGACCCTCAATGCGAGACAAAGCCTTAGCTGGGCGATAACAGGAACCGCTATTTGCGAGCCGGACGCTGCAGATGACAGCGCCTGTCTAGATATCGGCGACGCAGAAGGCGATGGCGGCGGATAAGCCGAGGCCTAGTGAAGCGGCCCTTTTAGCTGTCATACGCGCTCGTTGATTTAAGAGTGTCAGGTCACAGAGGCTCAGCAGCCAACAGCTCAGCCTCTGTCACTTTTTAAGACTTATACCGAAGCCGTTTTTAGTGCCCGCCGCATTCGATGCAACACTGGCTCGGTGTATCCACTGGGCTGGACTTCCCCGTCAAAGATCAGTTCGCGTGCCGCCTGAAAGGCAATCGATGCCTTAAAGTTTGGTGCCATTGGCGTGTAGTAGGGGTCATTGGCATTCTGCTGATCTACTACGGCAGCCATACGTTCCAGTGTCGACTGCACCTGTTCCGAGGTACATACCCCGTGATGAAGCCAATTAGTAATATGTTGGCTCGAGATTCTGAGTGTTGCTCGATCTTCCATTAAGCCCACATTGTGAATATCAGGTACCTTTGAGCACCCAACACCTTGGTCGATCCAGCGGACTACGTAGCCGAGAATACCCTGGCAGTTGTTATCCAGTTCCGCTTGAATGTCAGCGGCGCTGAGTTGACTCGGGTCGCCCAGTGGAATCTGTAAAATATCCTCGACCTTAGCGGTCGCTCTCTGACTCAGACTGGCCTGGCGCTCAAACACATTGATCTGATGATAATGAATCGCGTGCAGCGTGGCGGCAGTCGGAGAGGGAACCCAAGCCGTTGTCGCTCCAGCCTCTGGGTGGTTGCTCTTTTGCTCTAGCATCGCCTTCATTAGATCGGGCATGGCCCACATACCTTTGCCGATCTGTGCCTTCCCTGCCAACCCACAACGCAATCCGATATCCACGTTGCGATTCTCGTAAGCGCTGATCCAGGTGCTAGATTTCATCTGCCCTTTCGGCAGCATCGGGCCTGCCAGCATACTGGTGTGAATTTCATCGCCAGTGCGATCAAGGAAGCCCGTATTAATAAAGACGAGTCGTTCCTTGGCAACCTCGATACACGCTTTCAAATTAATGCTGGTACGGCGCTCTTCGTCCATGATGCCCATCTTGATGGTATTGGGAGCCAGACCATAGCGGGATTCGATCTCTGCAAATAAACGGCAAGTGAACGCGACTTCATGGGGGCCATGCATTTTGGGCTTCACAATGTAGATGCTACCAGTGCGCGAGTTTCTGACGGAACCCGTTGTATTCAGATCGTGAAGTGCAATCAGCACTGTAAACAAGGCGTCCATAAGACCTTCAGGCACCTCTTGCCCGTCTGCTGTCAGAATAGCCGGATTCGTCATTAAGTGACCGACGTTGCGAACGAACAGCAGACTTCTGCCTGGGAGTGTGAGTTGTGATCCATCGGGTTGCGTGAAGTGCCGATCGGGATTCAAAGTACGTTTGACGGTTTGTCCGTCTTTGGCGAACGATTCGGCGAGGTCGCCCTTCATTAAACCCAACCAGTTCCGGTAAACCACCACTTTGTCGGCGGCGTCTACGGCCGCGACCGAATCTTCACAGTCTTGGATGGTGGTAATCGCCGCCTCCAGACACACATCTTTGACGCCAGCGGGATCGGTTGCGCCGATCGGATGCTGTCGATCGATTTGTATTTCGATGTGTAAACCGTGATGCTTCAGTAGTATCGAGGTGGGGCTCTCGGCACTGCCGCAATAGCCGACCAGCTGCGTTCTGTCTTTCAGTAAGCAGACGTTTCCTTCACTTAAAACAGCCGTTAGTTTTTCGCCAGCAATGGCATATTGCTTGACATCAGCGTGTGATCCGCGTGACAGAGGGCAGTGTTGATCTAAGAAATCGCGCGCGAAGGCCACGACCTTGGCACCGCGCACGGGGTTGTAGGCGCCCACACGCTCGGCGCCGTCAGATTCAGGGATCACATCGGTGCCATACAGCGCATCATATAAGCTGCCCCAGCGAGCATTGGTTGCATTTAGCGCAAAGCGAGCGTTCATCACAGGGACAACAAGCTGCGGTCCCGCCATGGTTGCGATCTCGTCGTCCACATTGCGTGTTTCTATCGAGAAATCCTCTGGCTCTGGCAGCCAATAGCCAATCTCTTTCAGAAAGGCATGGTATTGCGCTTGATCGACCGAGCCTGGATTCGTCTGATGCCACTCATCAATGAGCGCCTGCAGTCGCTCGCGCTCGGCCAATAGCGCGCTGTTTTCGGGCATAAACTGGGCAATCACAGCGGCAGCATGCTGCCAAAACCCATCTACAGTCAGGCCCGTGCCTTGAATGATTTCGTCGCTCAGTAGCCGGTCAAGACTGGCCGCTACCTGTAATCCTTCGCGTTCAATTCTGTCTGTCATGCTGTGGCCCTATCGATCGAGTATTTTGATTGTGCGAGTCTATGAAAACCAACATAATTTATCAAATCTATGCTTCTTATCGCAAGCATTCATAGTATCAATATGGTCTTGGTCTTGGTCTTGGTCTTGGTCTTGGTCTTGGTCTTGGTGTTTGGTGCTTGCTTCCCGCTCAATCACCACAGTCGATCAGACAGCGGGGCACAATCGCAGAGTCTGTGTAGGGCACCAGAGGTCAGATCGCTAGTGCGAATCCTTTCTCGGAGGTTCGAACGGCGCGGGCAGGGATCTTGCCGTATCTGCAATGAGTCTGCGAAGCCAACGATTGCTTGGGTTGTGCTGAAGCAGTGGGCTCCAAGCCATCTTCAATTCAAGGGGTGGAATTTTTAGAGGAGGTGTCCGCAGAACGACTCTAGGGTTATTCGATTTTAGAAGAGCCGCACGCGTGG
>CBFHJC010000114.1:0-6449 GCA_965656045.1 Aequoribacter sp. | reverse complement strand
GCAATCCACCCATTTGATCTTGCAGATTAGCGAGCGCCGAATGTGTCGCGGCGGCGGCGCTCATGGCGAGGCTGTGGCCGGAACCAGTGATGGCATTAACGCGGCGCTGTGTGCGCTGGCTGACCAGCTCTTTGATGCGCTTGCGCTCGTTAAACCGGACGGTAGACAGAGTATCGCCCATCAGGTCTAGTTGCGCTTGTGCGTTATTCTTGAGCGCTTTGGACGTAATAGCGAGGTAGCCTTCAAGTTCTTCAGAACTGGTTTTGGCAGCGCGAATCATACTGTGAGTATTAATTCCCCCAACGCACGCAGATTGACGCTGCTGCACCGCAAGATAGTCGCTCTTGCCCAGTCCCACGTCAGTCATAAAGTCAGTGTAGAGTGGGAGCAGAGCCATTTCGTTGCGCTCGAGTTGCGCCAGAGGCGCGACCCATTCTCGATAGATCAGGCCATTGGTTCCGGCGGGATACTGGTCTGTTTGAATTGGGCCAGATACGGCGGTAAAGCTCGGCTCAGGCAGAGTCTCCGGTACATCGCTAATGCTGACTTTGGGCAAGATCGAAGAATCATCGACTCGGCTTTGTCTGGCCTCTAGAGCTGCGGCCTGATCGGCAATTGCTTGTAATTCTGTCGGTGAGAGCCCTGCTTTAATCGAGGCGAGACGCTGTTTCTCGCGGTCGGCCATGGCACTGCTTAGCGTGTTATCGGGCTCGAGAGTGAGAGTCACCCGGTGTGGATTGTCTAGCAGTAAAGTCTTTACGAGTCTTTGGATATAACCTGGATCCTCGACGTTGCGCTTGAGCTTGGCCAACGCAGGGTCCAGGTCAAGAACGTTCGCAGGATCGCCATAATGTGTTGCGGCACTCAATCCTTGTAAGATCAGGTTAAGCCCATAAGGCATACCATCGCCTGTTATTTCACGCTGATGCAACTCTAGCTGATGCAGGACGGCATCGATCTGCTCAGGTGCAAAGCCTGACTCCGCACAGTCCCTTAGCACCCCCAGGACCAAGTTCTCGAGCTGATCAACGCGATCCACCTCGCTACCAGCAATACCGCAGCAAAAAACCATTTCGCGCATCGAGTCTTCAAGACCACACAGAGGGGAGGGTGCGGTGCCGAGTTCGGTTGTTTCCAACGCAGCCATCAGGGGCGAGGCACTGTTCTCGAGCAACAAGTTTGTGACGAGATGCGCTTCGAGTTGCGCCATAAGATCCTGGCTTTCGCCAAGTTTCCAGCCCATGACGAGGTGAGTTTTAGCACTCAGATCATCCGAGTCGTCGAGGCTATAGGCCTGCTTCAGTCGGAGAGGTTCACTGATCGGTGTGGCAAGATCGACTTCGATGTGGGCATCAGAGCGATCAAATTCGCTGAGGGCGAGAGTCTCGAAGCGCTCTTGGTGCTGTGCGGCAGGCATATCACCAAAGGTCATGAAGATCGCATTGCTCGGGTGATAGTGCTTCTGATAGAACCCTTTTAGCTCGGCATAACTCAGCTCAGTGATCGCCTCTGGGTCGCCACCGCTATTGTAGTGATACGTGTTATCGAACAGAGCGGCTGACAGCGCTTGCCACAAGAGGCTATTGACCGAGCTCATGGCGCCCTTCATTTCATTAAACACCACACCTTTGTAGACCAGTGGCGATGTGAGGTCTTCGTTATCTGAGAACTCCAGTCGATGGCCTTCCTGAGCAAAATCAAGAGGATCCAAGTTAGAAAAGAATACGGCATCAAGATAGATCTGAAGCAGGTTGTCGAAATCTTTCGGGGTCTGACTGGCGAACGGATAGGCGGTCCAGTCAGAACTTGTGAAGGCATTCATAAAGGTATTGAGGGAGCGCCGTAACATCATAAAAAAGGGATCACGAACTGGAAAGCGGCGGCTTCCGCACAGTGCTGTGTGCTCTAAGATGTGTGCTACCCCCGTCGAGTTTTGGGGTACCGTGCGCAAAGCGACTAAGAACACGTTTTCTGGGCTATCGCAGGCTAAGTGATAATGGTCGGCGCCGGTCGCTTTGTGCCGGTAGTGAATCACGTCAAGCGCAAGTGATGCGATATGCTGAGAGCTGAGGTGTTCAAATGCGGTGTGGTGCGCCAATCCTGCGGTCATTCCTTACTCCTTTTCGATGAGGGCGTAGTATAGCGTGCTCTGTCTTAATGTGCCGAACCTTTGGGTCTTGTGGGGAGGATCTCGATACGATAGCGCCAGGGCCAGCGTTTCCCAGTGACCCAGATTGCGTCGGAGCGGGGGTCGTAGGCGATGCCATTGAGGACATCCGTGTTTAAAGCCCGTTCTGATCTCGGTAATAGTCCGGTCAGGTCCAGCGAGGCCAGCACCTCACCCGAGATGGGATCGATCGCGACGATTCGGTCTTGATACCAAACATTGGCCCAGATAAGCCCATCAATCCACTCCAGCTCATTGAGGAGTGGCAGCGGCTTACCCGCTTCACTCACATCCAGCCGATGCGATAACTCAAATGCAGCGGGATGGTAAAAGGAGAGGGTGGCTGAGCCGTCGCTGATGATTAAATGCGAGGGAGACCGAGTGATGCCCCAGCTCTCGCCACTGCGCTGAAACTGCCCAATCACCTTTAACGAAGTCCGATCTCTTACCAGCACGACGCCAGAGCGCCAGGTCAACTGTAGGATGCGATCATCGCTTACGGCAACACCCTCACCAAAATAGCGCCTTGGCAATGCTTCTTGCTGCATCACCCGATGCGTCTCGGCATCAATGCGCTGTAACAGTGACTCACCATAGCCGCCCGTACCAAGAAGTACGTCGCCGTCATCAAAGGTGAAGCCCTGGACAAATGCGGTTCTGCTCTGAGGTGCCTGATCAATGACTCGGTAGCTTAGGGCGAGTGGCGCAGCGCTCACGGGAACCCAAGCACCTATCAAGTTGACGAGTAGGGCAATGAGAACGATATATTTCATTGCGAGCGAATCAATTGTCGGATGGCAAAGCGCATGGGCGAGATGCCGCGCGCAATAGCGGTATCGATGGGCAGTGGCTCATTCATAAGGGAGGAGGCGAGTATCTCAGCCGCCAGCGGCGCATAGGTGAGGCCACGTGATCCCAGCCCCGTGAGAATACTCAGTCTCGGTCGAACGGGGCTACTGACAGGGAGCAAACGCTTTGAATCGAATTGCAGCGCGCGAAAGCGTTCTCGTAGCGGGGTAAGATCAGGGACAGCGCCAATCACGGGCAGGTAATCCGGGGTGGTGCACCGAAACCCGACCCGATGGCCGACCACCTTGATCTGATCCGCAGACAGAAACTGCGCCAGTTTGTTGACATTTACTGTGTCCGAGATCGTATCTGGATCGGAATCAAACTTGTCCAGATCAAAAGTTGCGCCGATGCAGTGCTGTCCATCAATCGCTGGTGCAATGTAGCCGTCATGGCATATCGCGGCGAGCAGCGAGGGAAGTGCGCTAATTTGAGTGGTCTGTCCGCGAATAGATCGGGTTGGCAAGCCCTCTGCGCCCAGTAGTTCCGTGCAGTCCGTACCGCTTGCAACGATAATGTGATCGCATACCCATTGCGTGGTCTCGGTGGTGACTCGCGCCTCGTGATCCTCAGTGTCAATTGACAGAGCTCGCTCAGTCCGCAGCTCGATATTGGGGTGAGACACCAAACGTTGACATAGCTTGCGCGGTGCGATCCAGCCTGAGGTGGGGTAATACAGCATAGGTTGATGAATCGGGTTGCCAGCGATTTGGCTCGCCTGCTCCGCGGTGCAGGTGTAAGCCAGTTGGTTCAATCCGAGTAATCGGTCATCGAGATCGGCGATGGGCTCGTCTGCGAGTGTATGCAAAGTCCCGCACAGCTGGCCATCCTCGCCGGCGGCTAAAAACCCCGTTCTAAACCAATGTTGATAGCGCGCAATAGCGAAACAGTAGGCCGCGATCCCAAAGTCACCCAGCGGCGCTCGACGTTTTGGAATCCGGCAATAAATAACGGCTTGGGTGTTGCCAGAGGCTTGATTGGCGACGCCGGTGGGGTCGACGAGGGTCACGGCAACGCCGCGCTCGGCGAGGGCATAAGCACTCAAACAGCCGGCTAGTCCCGCGCCGATAATCGTCACAGTGGCTGGCGCTTTATGACTGCGATCTGTTCTGTGCCAAGGCGTGGTAGACCAGTGAATCGCTGTTTGCTCGGTGCGCTTGACCGCAAATAGCTGTTCTCGTTTACGACCGAACCCCGGCATTTTTTTGAGTTCAAAACCTGCCTCGAGCAGGGGCTCTTTGATGTGTCGTGAGACACTGAATGTCGAGGCTGTGGTGCCGGGTCGAGACAGTTGAGCAACACGCTGGAGCATCGACTTAGACCACATCGATTCGTTTTTACTGGGTGCAAAACCATCTAAGTACCAGGCATCGACAGCGAGCTCCTGCTGCGCCCACTGCTCGCTGACTGACTCGGCATCACCAAACCACAGGTCAAGGCAGACGGCGCCATTGGCAAACAATAAACGATGTACGCCTGGCACAGGGGCCGGATACTGAGCAGTGAGCTCTTGCCGGATCTGATTGAGCTCTGGCCAGTGGCTGAGGGTTCTATCAAGATCCTCGAGTCGCATGGGAAAGCCCTCAAGGCTCACAAAATGTAGCCGCGGAGCACTATTTTCGAGCCCGAGCCAGGCTTGGTAGGTGGCGCAAAAATTGAGTCCAGAACCAAATCCCAGCTCTGCAATGACAAACTGCGCCTCGGTGTGTGCCCGCCATCGTGACGGTATTTGGTTACCCTCTAAATAGACGTGGCGAGATTCCTCGAGGCCCTGCTCGGCGTTGAAATAGATGTCATCAAACTGTTTGGAGACCGGCGCACCACTCGACCAATCCACGTCAGCGTGAGGTAAAGCCTGCCAAGGGGGTGATGAATGTGTCAGCGGAAACTCCTTAAATGCTGATCGAGCAGCTGGTCAACTCGGCGTTCTGCCGATACACTGCTCCGCATCGAAGCAGGTGAATATTATGGCGCAATCTCAAGCATCAATCTCGAACAAACAGTTTATTACAATGTCGGTTAATTTGTTGCACAAAGCATTTATTGAATCGACCAGAACGCACTCAAAGCAGCTATTTCGACAGTTATCTGAGGGCGGCAAGCGCACCTTGACGCAGGTCAAAATGGACGACGGTGCGACCGTCAGGTTTGACGTATCGTTTGATCTGAGCGTTTACAATGGCAAACTGAATTATTCTGCCTTTCGCGACCATTTGCTCTTGTTAATGGCCAACTTCGTTGAATCAATGAAAGAGGGTGAGGAGCCGAAGGTGTTTCGCGCTGAAGGAGAGGAACACAAAATGTTATTCGGCGTTACCGCGCCCGCGATTGACCAGGACCGAATCAACATCATGGCGCTCTCAGCGGAAGTTTCGCCAACCTCACCCGAGGTGCTATTGCAGTTGCTCTATTTGCCGCCCGACCAGTTCATTGAGCCCGTTCAGCAAGATTCGGGTGTCCTCGGCGCTTAGTCGTTAACTGTCTGATGGCGGGGTCATCCTGACTTCAGGCAGCGCGGCAAGCGTGAGCGTTTGTTGTTCGGTTGGCGCCAAGACTTCTGCTTCACCATCAGCAACCAATTGGTTGTGCTGATTGTGCACCTCGCACTGTAGCTTCACCCTCGGTTTGCTCTCGTGTTTCTCAAGCACCGTCAGCGTGACTGTGATTGAGTCGCCGAGCATCACGGGGCGCTTGAAGCGCAGTGATTGGCCCAAATAGATGGTTCCTGGCCCCGGAAGCTTCATGGCAATAGCCGCAGAGATCACCGCGCCGGTGAGCATGCCATGAGCGATGCGTTGTTTAAATTGGGTCGTTTGGGCGTAGCTCTCGTCAAGGTGAATCGGGTTCGCGTCGCCTGAGAGCGACGCAAACAGCTGTACGTCTTGCTCGGTCACAACCTTGGAGTAGTGCGCCTGCTGGTGAATGCTGAGTTGATCAAAAGGAATATTGGTGAGGGTTGTCATAGCCGATTCTCGCAACGGAAAGGTGCTAGAATAACCACCAAGCAAGCTCAGGTCGACTACTCTCGGCCCTCATTAACGTGATTGTTGAATCGCCGCACAATATTGACGAGTCGACCCTGATTTATGTCTGAAACCAGTATCACCTCGCAGCTAAACCTAACGTTCCCTGAGTCGTTGCCGATCAATCAGCGCCGTCAGGATATTCAAGACGCAGTGCTGAACCATCAAGTCGTGATCATTGCCGGCGAAACGGGTTCTGGTAAGACAACTCAGCTACCCAAAATGCTCTTGAGCTTGAGCCGTGGGCAGACGCAACTGATTGGGCATACTCAGCCCCGCCGCTTAGCGGCTCGCTCGGTCGCGGCTCGGATCAGCGCAGAGCTGGGTGTTGAATTAGGGGGTGTCGTCGGCTATCAGGTTCGATTTACCGATCAGCAGTCAGATCAAACCCGTCTGAAGCTCATGACAGA
>CBFHJC010000113.1:0-6468 GCA_965656045.1 Aequoribacter sp. | reverse complement strand
TGGATTACCTGATGGTTGGCCGAGTGACCGTTGGTAATGGTAATGAAGAGATTCAAGAAGGTGGTGCACTCGCTGGTGGCACGCCAGTGGACAGCGTGACCTTAACGGTTGAGGCGGGTGTTGAAATCAAAGGTAAAACCGGTACGTTTGCCAACTTAATCATCACACGCGGCAGCAAGATCGAAGCCTTAGGTACTAAGTCAGCGCCTATTATCTTCAGTTCAGATGACGAAGGGTACGACGGTGCCGGTGAGTGGGGTGGTTTAATCCTGCACGGCTACGCACCGCATAACGAGTGCACTGAAGGCGGTACTGTATGTAACATCGATTCAGAGGGTGAATCGGGCTTCGCCGGTGGCTACGATCCAGCAGACAGCAGTGGAACACTTCGCTATGTTGTCGTGGCTGAAGGTGGCTATGAATTTGCACCTGGTAACGAGATTAACGGTATCTCTTTGATCGGTGTGGGTAATGGCACGGTGATGGAGTACATCCAAGTACAAGGTAACTCAGACGACGGCATCGAGTTCTACGGCGGCACTGTGAACCTCAAGTATGGCGTGTTCACCAACAACCTCGACGATTCAGTCGATTGGGATGAAGGCTACCAAGGTAACCTGCAGTACATCATCGTGAAGCAGTCACCTAATGGTTCTGGTGAAGCTTTCGAGATGGATACGCAAGGTACCAACCTCTTCTTGTCGAAGCCAACGGTTGCAAACTTGACCATTGTGGCTGACAAGAAAGCGGCTGATGACGCTTACATTTTGAACTTCAAAGCGGGCTCAGGCGGCTTCTTCCACAATGCGGTTGTTACGGTTGCTGCAACGAATGAGACACCACTCACCACATGTATCAACGTGGCAGGTGCTGATTCGGTGGGCCTCGTGAATACCGCGCTTGTGATCAACAACTGGATCCAAGACTGCGGTGTAGGCGAAGCTGATCAAGGTACTTTGTCGAGCTCGAACGTGACCTTTGATACCACGACAGTGAGTGCGGTACCAGCGGCTTTGGGTTCACTGTACGAGTCGTTGGCGCCTGAAGCGTCTGGCTTGGCACCACTTGATTGGACTGCGATCAACGGTACCTTCTCTAAGTCAGTGGCTGACCCCGACTACTTGGATGCGACCGATTACATTGGTGCGGTAGATCCCGACGGTTCAGATCCATGGTGGGCTGGTTGGGTATTGCCAGGCACACTGTAAGATCTAGAAAGAGTTAGAACAAAAAACCCCGAGCTTGCTCGGGGTTTTTTTTATTCTACGATTATTGTTGGAGCACAGGAATTCAGCCCTAGGTGTCGCGACTAACGCAGCAGCGCACTCAGCGCAGTTTCAATGTCAGCGTATTCAAACTCAAATCCTGCCTGCGTGAGCCTGTTCGGCACGACATACTGCCCACTTAGCAGGAGTTCATCGGCCATCTCGCCGAGCATGATGCGCATCGCCCAAGCTGGGATTGGCGCTGTAAGCCAAAGCCGTTTGTGGCTGGCGATGGCGGCAGCGAGCTCACGGTAGGTCACGGGTAGCGGCGCAGTGACATTAACTGCACCGATCAGGTCACTGGCCAAGCAAAATTCGATAGCGCCCACGGCATCTTTGCGATGAACCCAGCTTAAGACTTGATGGCCTGAGCCGGGCCAATTTTGCAAACCCAACTTGAACGGCAGGATTAGCTGGGGCCAGGCGCCGCCAGAACGATCAAGAACAACGCCCAAACGCAGGGTGATCACCCGCGATTGTAGCTTGTCTTTGGCGCGCTGCGCGCTGGCTTCCCACTGTTCACACAAATCTGCAGCGAAACCCTCTCCACCGCTCGATGCCTCGTCAAGTTTGATGGTATCGCGATTGCCATACCATCCGATGGCACTGGCGCTTAAGAATACGGCAGGGGTGTGCCCATAGGTCGCTAATGTTTCAATGAGCTGGTCTGTGAGATCGATACGGCTCGAGAGCAGACGCTTTTTATACGCTTTAGTCCAGCGTTTGGCTGCGAGTGATTCACCGGCCAAGTTGATTACGGCATCAACAGGCGCAATCCCGTCCAACTTTTCGATGGTATTGATGTACATGAGTCGAGTTTGATTCGCTCGATACTGACGTGAATAGACCGTGAGCGTGTGTCCCGCGGCAATGAGGCGGGGAACCAGAGCACTGCCAATAAACCCCGTGGCCCCTGTGAGCAAAATATGCATTACACGTCTCCTCTTATCCTGGAGTAAATACGGATCAGGTCCGTTTTTGGACGTCACATCCTTTCGGGCCTCCAACGCGTACTATAGCCATGGAATATTTCACGATTGCACAATCTATGGTGAGTGAGCGGGTCTGTGTTTTGACCGGTGCTGGCATTAGTCTTGCCTCGGGCATACCAACGTACCGGACAGCTGCTGGCGCTTGGGCCAGGAGTGATCCCATTACAGATCAGCAGTTTAAACAATCAGAGCGAATGCGCGCTCGCTATTGGGGGCGTTCTTTTGTGGGCTGGCCACTGGCAGAGCGGGCTCAGCCTAACGAGACCCATTTGACGCTCGCGGAATGGTACCGTAACGGCCTCATTAACGACTGTATCACTCAAAATGTGGATCGACTCCACCAGCGAGCAGGTTTGAGCCAGTCGATCGATTTACACGGTCGACTCGATCGAGTCGTGTGTTTGCACTGTGGTCAGTTCACTCATCGTTCACAGTGGCAGCAGGTGCTTGCTGATACCAATCCCTTTTTAGTTGGGTTGACTGCCGAATTTAAGCCCGATGGCGATGCAGATTTACCGTCGGAATGGATCGATCAAATCTCGGTACCTTCGTGTCATCGCTGCGGCGGCGTGGTAATGCCAGATGTGGTGTTTTTTGGGGGCAATATTCCCAAGTCGGTCTCAGAGCAAGGCTTGGCGGCGGTCCGATCCTGCGATCTCTTAATGATTCTTGGAAGCTCGCTGCAGGTCTACTCTGGACTCCGGTTGTGTAAGCTCGCACTAGATCATGGCGCGACGGTTATCGTGGTCAATCCTGGCGTGACCAGAGCGGATGCCTTGCCATGTGTGTTTAAGCGCGAGCCAATCGAGACGTTTATTGAGCACGTAAAAGCCGCCCTTAGGGCCGGTGTGACCTGAGGCTTCATCAGGCGCGTATCAACACCGATATCAAATAATAAGGATTGTCATGAGCGAGCCCAAGCAATATCAAGTGTATCAACAATTCTTGCCGCGTGAGATTTGGGATTTTACCGCCTTTGGTTACCGCAAAGCAGCGCGAAACTTCGAATCTTTGAGTTCGCAGGGTGGGCAAAAGCATATTGTATTAACGGGCGCTAACTCTGGCTTAGGTTTGGCTGCGGCGCACGCGCTAGCACAACTCGGTGCGAATTTGACGCTCATTATACGAGATCGTTCACAGGCCCAAGCGTTGCAGCAAGAATGTGAGGAACGTGGTGCAGCTCAATGCCGCGTGATCATTGCCGATTTGGCGCTGCTACAAGAGACTCAGCAAGCCATTGATACATTGTTGTCATGGGCAGAACCTATTGATGTTTTGATCAACAACGCTGGGGCTTTGTTCAACCAGAGGCTCGAGACTACAGAGGGGATAGAGCGAAGTACAGCGCTGTTATTACTGAGTCCGGTCAAGCTAATGCTTGGTTTGCGGCCGCTCCTAGAGTTGAGTTCGCGGGGGCGAGTGATTAATGTGGTATCGGGTGGAATGTATACCCAACGGCTTTCTATGTCGTGGTTAAGATCGGGCTTTGCCAATCGCTACAAGGGCCCTGCGGTGTATGCACAAGCGAAGCGCGCCCTGGCGATCGTGACTCAGGAGTGGCACGAAACCTGGGCTGCCAGTGGTGTCGAGCTCAACTGCATGCATCCAGGTTGGGCCGACACACCGGGTGTTCAGACTGCGCTTCCTACTTTTCGTCGGTGGACCCAGAGGGTCTTGCGGACGCCCGAACAGGGTGCGGATACCATCGTTTGGATGGCCGTATCTGAGCAAGTTGCTGGTATTAGCGGAGCGTTTTTTCTGGATCGAAAGCCTCGACGCTGGTATCTGAATGAAAAAACACGTGAGCGTCCTACAGACAGGCATGCACTCCTCAAATACCTCGATGAAACACTTCAGATGTGATTTCATGTTGAAATATATTTTCCATTTTTGTTTCATTGTGCATTATGGTCGGCTCTGTAGCTGGCGGCGCAAAGCGGATAGCACTCAGAGTCGAATTGTTAACTCTCTCTTTTTAAAGAATTTTTAAAGAGGTTGTGGGGTGTCGTAATGAGCTGGCACACATTGTGCGTACAGCTAGTAGAAAAGCAGCTGCCAACAATGGCACTGCGCATTATTGTGACCAGAGGATTGTTATGTCTACGGCGCTAGCAGATATTACTGTTATTGATCTTACACACATGCTGTCAGGGCCTTACGCGGGAATGATCTTGGCAGATTTGGGTGCAACGACGATTAAGGTCGAACCTCTGGCAGGAGAAGGGACTCGCAAGCTGTTGCAGACCGACCCTGATTATTCCTTAGGCGATCAGGGTGCCTACTATATTACCCTCAATCGCAACAAGAAGAGCGTTGCTATCGATCTTAAGAGCGAACAGGGTCTCGAGATATTTTATGATCTGGTGAAAACAGCGGATATCGTTCTCGATAACTTTTCTGCAGGCGTTACTCAAAAGTTGGGTATCGACTACGAGCAGCTCTCACGGATCAACCCCGCAATTATTACCTGTTCTATTTCCGGTTTTGGATCAGATGGCCCCAGCTATCAGCGGACCGCGTTCGATCAAGTGGTTCAGGCGCTGGGTGGTGGTATGTCGATTACCGGACTCGACGCTTCAATGCCCATGCGTGCGGGTATCCCCATCGGAGATTTAGGCGGCGGGATGTTTGGCGTCATGGGAATTCTTGCCGCCCTGCATGAGCGTTCAGTCAATGGCATGGGGCAGCACGTCGATATCTCTATGCTCGATGTCCAGATTTCAATGCTGAACTACATGGCAACCATGTACTTCATGTCGGGCAAGAATCCAGAGCCGATAGGCAACAGCCACTTTGTGCACGTGCTCTACAACAGTTTTCGCGCCAGTGACGGGCACCTGATTATTGCGGTTATTTTCGATAAGTTTTGGGGCGCGTTAGTCGATGTTTTAGATGTGCCCGCGTTCCGTGATCCAAAATACTTGACCCAGCCGGGTCGTCTGGCCGACAAAGCTTTCATTGAATCAACGATCAATGAGGTGCTTCAGAGCAAAACGTGTGATGAATGGCTAACCCTGCTCGAGGCTCGGCGAATCCCCTGTGCTCGCGTGAACACCCTAGGTCAAGCTCTTGCCGATGAACAAGTGCTGCATCGTCAGATGGTGGTCGATCTTTACAATGATCGCGGTGAGAGTGTCAAAGGTCCTGGTAACCCAATCAAGCTGTCGCGTCATACCGATTCGTACGCGCCAGCGCCTGCACTCGGCGCCCACACTCAGAGTGTGCTCGCTGGTTTGGGCCGCAGCGCTGAGGATATTGCCGCCTTGAAGTCTGCGGGGATTATTGCATGACTAGAGTCGTACTGAATGAGGTTGGCTTGCGTGATGGACTTCAAGCGCAAGCAAAGCATTTGACGGTAGCGGAGCGTTGTACCTTGCTCGATGCACTGGTGGCAGCAAGTATCGAAAGTATCGAGATCGGAAGTTTTGTATCGCCTAAAGCGGTACCTCAAATGGCTGGTACCGATGAAGTGCTGGCCTATGCCCTTGCTCGACATCCCAGCACTCGTTATAACGCCCTCGTGCCGAATCGTCGCGGCTATGACGCTGCACTGGCTGCCGGTTGTCGTGAGGTCAACCTAGTGATCTCTGCAACTGACACGATGAATCAGAAGAATATCAATATGACGACAGCCGAAATTATGGCAGTCTCGCAGCAGCTCATAGGATCGGCACGCGAACAAAATGTCATCGCTAACGCGTACTTGGCGGTCGCTTTTGAATGCCCATTTGAAGGTTCGGTAAATCCAGACCACGTCGTATCCTTAGCGCAACGGTTGATTGGGTTTGGCGCGCATCGCGTAGTGATAGCAGATACGATCGGGGCAGCGAGTCCGTTCGATGTGGCCGATTTGCTGTCTCGATTACTGCGCGGGTTGGACGCAGATCAAATCGCCTGTCATTTTCACGATACGCGAGCGATGGGGCTGGCGAATGTTTATGCCGCGCTCGCTGCCGGTATTCGGCAGTTCGATACGTCGATTGGTGGCTTGGGTGGGTGTCCGTTTGCGCCGGGTGCATCGGGCAATGTGGCGACTGAAGACGTTGCCTTACTCTGCCATCAGGCCGGGTTCCAGACGGGAATCAATATGGCGGCGTTGCTTGAAGCAGTTCAGAGCGTAAAAACTTTAACAGGCACGGCTAAGGGCGGTAAAGCGCATTACTGGCTGACAAATAATCTTGAAAAATTGACTGATACGGGAGACAAGTGAT
>CBFHJC010000112.1:0-6513 GCA_965656045.1 Aequoribacter sp. | reverse complement strand
TATTCACCAGTAATCGCTGTTGCAACATGGCATCGCTCGCAAGCGTTGACAGCGCCGCTTCTGGCGCATCCGCATCCGCGAGATTGGTTGGCAAACCCGACAAGCGAATCAAAGCCGCTAATTCCGAGATAAACAACTCACATCGCATGGCTTGGTCGCCCTGGACCCCAGGTAGCACGCACTCGGCCAACTCGGCATAAAGTGTTTGCGCCTCGGTGGCATTGAAACGGAGCACCGGCACTAGCACCAGCGAATTACTGAGGCCGTGGGGAATATGAAAATGTCCGCCTAGAGGGTAGGCCAAGGCATGCACGGCAGCGACCGGTGCGTTAGCGAAAGCTTGTCCGGCCAAATGAGCACCTAAGAGCATATCTCGCCGAGCGTCTTGACTGGAACCATCGGCTAGTACTTTGGGCAGTGCACCGGCCAACAAGCGGAGCGCTTCCCTCGCCAGCATATCGCTCACCGGATTTTTTTTGTGTTTCGAGGTGTAGGCTTCAATTGCATGAACCATGGCGTCTATACCGGTCATCGCAGTAATACGAGACGGAAGATTCATTGTTAACTCGACATCTAGCACGGCAAGATCAGGCAACAAACGTCGTGAGGACACGCCGGCTTTGGTGGTCTCACCAGTGGTAATAACAGCCACCGGGGTTACCTCCGATCCTGTCCCCGCTGTCGTGGGAACCAGAATAAGGGGTATGCGGTGTTGACGCACTTGATCAACGCCATACATTTCCGATAGCCGTTGAGGACCGCCAAGAAGTGTCGCGACCACCTTAGCAACATCCATTGAGCTCCCACCACCTAACCCAATAACACCATCACACCGGGCTCCGGCTTCTACTGCCGAGTACACTACAGCTTCGGGAGGATCTTCGACGACTCGATCGAAAAGACAATAATCGAGACCCGATTGAGTCATTGCATCGAGTAAGGGCGGCACCAAGTTGATTGCAATGAGCCCCGGATCAGTAACGACGAGCGGACAGCTAATCCCTAAATCTTTGCAGTAATCGGCTAGCTGCTGGGCAGCGCCAGCCTCGCAAATAACACGAGGAACAGTGGCAAACTGGAAGTCATTCATGACTAGCCCTCAGTGGTCAGGATCACCTTGCCTCTTGCTCGTCGTTCAGTCATACACTCATAAGCCGCTTGATAGTCGCTAAGAGCGAAGCTCTCTGTCACCTGCGGATTCAGTGTTTTATTCTCGAACAGAGCCCAAAGCTCGGCTACGTTCTCGAGATGCAACTTGGGCTCCTCGGTAACAAACCGACCCCAGAATACACCCATGATGGCGCAACCTTTCAGCAAGGCTAAGTTCAAGGGAATCTTGGGGATTGGCCCGCTGGCAAACCCGACTACCAAATAACGTCCATTCCAAGCCATATTTCTAAGAGCCGGCTCTGCAAAATCACCCCCGACTGGATCATAAACCACATCGACACCACGCCCGTTGGTCATGGTTTTTAAGACCGACTTCAGATCTTCTTTAGAATAGTTAATGACTTCATCGGCACCCAAAGACTTGCAGAACTCGAGTTTCTCGTCTGAGCTTGCCGCAGCAATCACTTTAGCGCCCATCCACTTACCCAACTCGATAGCCGTTGAACCAACACCGCCGGCAGCACCCATGACCAAAAGCGTCTCACCCGGCTGTAACTGCGCTCGCTGCTTTAAGGCGTGGTGCGAGGTAAAGTACGTCATACTCACACCCGCCGCCTGCTCGAAGCTTAACCCAGGCGGCATTGGGAAAACCGCATGGCCGAGGGCCGCCACTCGCGAAGCGAACCCGCCTGTCTGAATCATACAAATTACGGAGTCACCGGGCTTGACATGGGTCACACCAGCGCCGACTTCAGCCACGATGCCCGCACATTCGCCACCCGGAATAAACGGGAGCTGCGGTTGAAACTGATACTTGCCTTCAATAATCAAAACATCGGGGAAATTTAATCCAGCGGCTTTAATGTCGACCAGCACCTCTCCGTCACCACAGACTGGATCAGCCCAGTTGTCTTCGTAACATAAGGAGGTTGCCGGACCTAAAGTTTTACAAACCACTGCCTTCATAAATTTCCCCTGTGTTAATTAATAGACTTCGAACAAGCCCGCTGCGCCCATACCGCCGCCAACGCACATTGTGATGACCACGTATTTGACACCGCGTCGCTTGCCTTCGATCAAGGCGTGCCCAATCATGCGCGAACCACTCATGCCATAAGGATGACCGATAGAGATGGCGCCACCGCTGACATTCAGCTTGTCGTTATCGATACCAAGCTTATCGCGACAGTACAATACCTGCACCGCAAACGCCTCGTTCAATTCCCACAGACCAATATCGTTGATACTAAGGCCGTGTTGCTTGAGTAGTTTTGGCACTGCAAAGATAGGACCAATACCCATTTCATCAGGCTCACAGCCGGCGACTGCAATCCCGCGGTATGCACCAAGAGGCTCGAGACCACGCTGTTCTGCCAGCTTAGAATCCATAATCACTTGAGCTGATGACCCATCAGAAAGCTGTGATGCATTACCTGCGGTAATGGTGCCGCCCTCGATAACCGTTCGTAAACCAGACAGACCTTCAAGGGTCGTAGCTCTTACCCCTTCATCGGCACTGACTGTACCTTCCGCTGTAGACTGCTCACCAGTTTCTTTATTCCAGACGATTCGCTCACAGGTAACAGGTACTAGTTCTGCGTCATAGCGCCCTTCGGCATAGGCTTGTGCCGTTCTCTGTTGTGACTGAAAACCATACTCGTCCATCGCGTCCCGAGAGATACCATAACGCTTCGCCACAATCTCAGCTGTCTGAAGCATTGGCATATGAATATTTGGTGCCATCTTCATGAGCTCTTCATCGACCATGCGATGCAGGTTCATGTGCTCATTCTGAACCAGCGAGATCGACTCAAGACCACCGCCCACAACCACCGACATACCGTCATCAATGATTTGTTTGGCACCAGTCGCCACTGCCATTAATCCTGAAGAACACTGTCGATCGATCGTCATGCCACTCACGGTAACGGGTAAGCCCGCGCGGAGTGCGATTTGACGTGCAACGTTAGTGCCCGTGGCACCCTGCTGAAGAGCCGAACCCATGATGACATCTTCGATTTCCGAAGGGTCGATGCCTGCTCGTCTTACCGCTTCTGCAACCGACGCTGCGCCTAAGCTCGCGCCACCCAAATTATTAAAACCGCCGCGATACGCTTTGGCGATCGGGGTGCGAGCCGTGCTCACAATAACTGCTTCTCGTTGACTCATAACTGATTACTCCAAAGGAATGCCGAGGCCTGACGCCGCTGCCATAACGAATTTAAGGGTTTGTTCACCACCTGCTTTGAGCTCTCGCACGCTATTGAAATCATTAATCTGATCCCAGTTAGCCGCAATTCCCTCAGGGGTTTGATCTTCTGGGGGCAACCACATGCCCTCCGTTTCGACGACTTTAGCGACGGCGTAACCGCCTGCACCAGCGCTCAGTATCGTTCTGTTAGGCCCCTCTTTTGAGACCATAAATAGTACCGCAGGTGTTACTGTCTCAGGGCTCAGCAAGTCAAAAGCTTCTCCTTGAATCAGACCTTCAGTCATTCTCGTACCCGCAGTAGGTGCCAGAGCATTGACATGAATGTTGTACTTCGCGCCCTCGAGCACGAGCGTGTTCATCATGCCAATCACACCCATTTTTGCCGAACCGTAGTTGGTTTGGCCAAAATTACCGAACAAACCGCTCGAGCTGGTGGTGACAACGATTCTGCCATAGGCCTGTTCGCGCATGATATCCCAGCACGCCTTGGTGCAGTTCACACTGCCCATCAAGTGAACATCTACAACCAAACTGAAGTCTTCGAGGGATCCCTTGGCAAAACTCTTGTCACGAAGAATACCTGCATTATTGACCAGGATATCAATCCGGCCCCAGCGCGCCATAGTGTCGGCTACCATCTGCTCGACTTGCGCATAATCGGCAACGTTGGCGCCATTCGCCATCGCTTCGCCACCAGCGGCTTCGATCTCAGCTACCACGGCCTTCGCAGCGTCACTTGAACCACCACTGCCGTCCACCGAACCACCCAGATCATTGATGACGACTTTGGCACCTCGAGCAGCCAGCGCAATCGCGTGCGATCGACCCAGTCCACCACCAGCGCCGGTGACAATAGCCACCTGCCCATCGTAACGAATTGTCATTCCTTCCTCCTGTAAAATAATATGAATCAGCCTTATCGCAAGCGCAGATTAAGCGGTAACGACCATACCCAGCCACTCAGCAACAAGTGCTGGCGTCTCCTCACCTTCAATCTCTACCGAAATAGCCTGCTTGGTCACAAAACGTCCGCCATCTTTCGCTTCTATGCTCACAATTTGGCTTCTCGCACGAACCCGTTTACCCGCGCGCACTGGCGCTAAGAATCGAATTTTGTCAAAACCGTAGTTAATGCCCATCACCACACCTTCAGGTGCGATAGCGTTCTCTTCGCACATCTTTACCAACAGCGACAGGGTCAAGAACCCGTGCGCGATAGTGCCGCCAAAAGGGGTCGCTGCCGCTCGCTCTTCATCGAGATGAATGAACTGAAAATCCTCTGTGCAATCAGCAAAGTGATTGATACGATCTTGGGTCACCTCAATCCATGCGCCAGGCTCAAAGATATGCCCTGCGTAAGACGTAAACTCTTCTTTTGGAACGACCATAACTGCCATATTAACTCTCCTGATTTACTACCTGGTTGATTTTCAATGCGAAATGGTGACCTATCAGCCATCTCTAAAAGTCGCATTGGGCGCATCGGCCTGCGTATATTTGCGCAACTCGTGGCGTCCGACCACCATGCGATGCACGGCATCTGGACCATCCGCTAGTCGCAGCGTGCGAAGCCCCTTATACATACCTGCTAGGGGCGTGTCCTGCGACACACCTAGACCACCAAACATCTGAATAGCATCATCAACGATTTGCAGGACGGCATTTGGCACTGTCGTTTTAATCATCGAGATCCAAATTCTGGCTTCTTTAGGATCGATATTATCCATCAACCACGCTGTTTTTAAGGTCAGTAAACGGTTCATCTCAATCGCCATTCGCGCGTTGGCAATGATATCGACGTTACCACCCAGCTTCGCCAGTGGACGACCAAAAGCGGTTCTTGAAACAGCTCTTTCGCACAGCAGCTGCAAGGCTTTTTCGGCAGCACCCAAAGCGCGCATACAATGGTGAATGCGGCCCGGCCCTAAGCGACCTTGCGAGATTTCAAAGCCACGCCCCTCGCCGAGAATAATATTGTCTTTAGGGACTCGAACGTTGTTAAAACGCAGGTGCATGTGACCATGTGGCGCATCGTCCTCGCCGAAGACTGTCATTGGTCGCAGCATTTCAACGCCAGGCGCAGAGGTCGGTACCAAAATCTGTGACTGCTGCTGGTGAGTTGGTGCATTAGGGCTGGTTTTCACCATCACAATCATAATTTTGCAGCGCGGATCACCGGCACCTGAGATCCAGTGTTTTTCACCATTAATCACCCACTCATCGCCATCTAAAACCGCGTTGGTCGAGATATTGGTCGCATCAGAAGACGCCACGCCAGGCTCTGTCATGGCATAAGCAGATCGGATTTCACCATTCAGCAGCGGCTCGAGCCATTGGGCTTTCTGAGCTTCGGTGCCATACTTGTGAAGTACTTCCATGTTGCCGGTATCTGGCGCGGCGCAATTAAAGACTTCTGCACCTAGTGGCGTTTTACCCATTTCTTCCGCTAAGTAAGCGTACTCTACGGTAGTCAAGCCATAACCGTGCTCACCGGTTAAGAAGAAATTCCACAGACCCTGCTCTCGCGCTTTGGATTTTAGGCCCTCTAAAATTTCTGTTTGTCGCGCAGTAAACTCCCAGCGACTTCCGGTATCGACCTCGGTCCAATACTCGGCCTCGAGTGGCACAATCTCTTGCTCGATAAATGTCTTCACACTGTGCAACAGCGGCTCTAGTCTTTCTGTAATCCCCAAATCCATACTCTTCCCTCTTTTTATTACTGAGCTATTAAAGTGTCGGTATAAAACTGCTTCAACTCTCGTTTAAAAATCTTACCCGTCGCCGTTCGAGGCAACTCGCCATCATGCACCCAAACGTAGGCGGGCTGTTTAAAGGCGGCTAGCGAGTTATTCAGATAAGCGCGCAACTCTGAAAGCGGCTCGTCCATTGGCTCAGACAGCACAATTACCGCCCCGACGGCCTCTCCTAGGCGATCGTCAGGTACGCCAAATACAGCCGCCTCAAGCACCAAAGGGTGCGCACAAATTGCCGCCTCGACCTCGATACAGCTGATATTCTCTCCCCCTCGGATGATGATGTCTTTAATTCGATCGACGATACTCAAAAACCCATACTCATCGAGCTTACCCAAATCACCCGTGTGGAACCAACCCTCAACAAATGCTGACGCAGTCGCTTCAGGTTTATTCCAATACCCAACCGCATTCGCAGGGGACTTCATACAGACTTCA
>CBFHJC010000111.1:0-6730 GCA_965656045.1 Aequoribacter sp. | reverse complement strand
ATCCTTCATTAATCGTCAGATTTTTGTACGCCACAATCGACTCGCCGGGGACGAGCTCGACCACGCGATCAACCAACAAAAAGGGATATCGATGCGGCAGATATTTGCGGACTTCATGGATGTCCATAATCACGATGATCAATCTCCTGATTTTAAGTTTAATTGCTTCTCTAAGTCAGCAACTCGCAATGCCAGAGTATCGAGCTGCGAAAACCGCACAGCACTTCTTTTCCAATCGGCAGATCTCATCATGCCCGTGCCAGAAGAAAAAGCCCCGGGAGTCTGTATCGACTTTGTCACCATCGACATAGCGGTCACATGCACGTGATCACAAATCTCTAAATGACCCACAACGCCAACGCCACCAGCCAAGGTACAGTGACGCCCAATGATCGTACTCCCCGCCAAACCGACACAGCCAGCGAGGGCCGAATGATCGCCGATCACGCAGTTGTGGGCAATTTGCACCTGATTATCCACAATGACGTTATTTCCGAGTACCGTGGGGTCTAGAACGCCGCGGTCAATTACTGTATTAGCGCCAATTTCACAGCGATCGCCAATCACAACCCCGCCAAAGTGCTCTATTTTAACCCAGCCTTGTGAACTTTTAGCAAAGCCAAATCCATCACTTCCAATCACAGTATTGGAATGTACTTTACAGTCCTCACCGATACGCACATCCCGGTATAAGACGACACCTGCATTGAGGTGAGTCCCCTGTCCCACTCGACACATTTCTCCGATCACGACATGAGGCTCTAAAATTACATCATCACCGATCACCGTGTCGGCACCAATAATGACACCGGCCCCGATCCGACAGCGCTCACCGATCTTGGCCGTGGCGTGAATATGGGCCGTCTTATCAATGAATGGAGCAGACGCCAGCTGTGGCGCAAACAGCGCGGTACAGCGAGCAAAAGCGAGATAGGGGTCCTCGGAAACTAAGCCTGAGCAGTGCTGCGGCACACGATCTAACCATGACTGCCTGACAATAACGGCACCTGCCTCTGTACTATCAAGTTGTGCTAGAAACTGTGACTGAGATACGAAAGCGAGCTCCGTTGAGCTCGCTCGATTTAATGGGGCTAAACCCGTAATCTGGCGATCGCTATCACCAATCAATGTGAGGTTAAGTAGATCAGCTATTTGACCTAGTCTCACACATTACTCGCTAGCAACAGCCATTTGATTCAGCTTGTCGGTCACCTTAGCAGTGATGCTATAACCTGCATCAGCATGGATCACAGAATTGCGCTGTAGCAACAGACCAATACCCTCTGTCGCAATCAATTCTCGCAATACTTCTTGTACTTTGGGTGACATCGCTTGCAGAATTTCTTGGCCTGCTAACTGTTCAGCCTGTTGCAACTTACCTGCAACGTGCTCTAAGTCGGCCTGCTTGCTCGCCAACTTCTTTCGAGCTGCCTGCTGCTCATCAACGCTCATCACCGACATGTCTTTTTGAATCGAGGCAACCAGCTCATCGTATTCAGCGCGTAATTGATCGAATTCAGTTTTATCGGATTGATAATCTTCCTGAGTTCGCAAACTTTCCATTTGAGCCTGGGCTTCGTCGGTTTGCATGATCGCAACTTCTAAATTGACGACAGCAATACGACCCTGCGCGGAAGCTTGGAACGACACTAAGGCCGCCGCTAACATCAATACATATGGGATTATTTTCGACACTTTACTCTCCTAGATAGAAATTAAAAACCGCGACCTAAAGTAAACTGAAATGCCTCTTCACGGTCATCTGGCCCGGCATTCATTGGCTTCGCCAAACTGAACGTCATTGGGCCAAAACCGGTAATCCAGCTCACTCCAACACCCACCGAATAACGTAACTCGGCGGCGTCAATATCAAAACAATTCAGCTGTATCTCTGAACAGTTCGTATTAAATACATTACCCACATCGACAAAGAAGGCAGACCGAAGTTTACTGCGATCTTCTATGAAAGGCATAGGGAACAGCAATTCCACGCTACCCTCAAATAAGACGTTGCCGCCAAAGGGGTCAGGGTCATTATCTTGAATAGCGGTGAAATCTAACTTGCCGGTCGCAGGATCGAGCGCGTAACCAAACTGACTGCCGTCTGGGCCACCCACTTCGATCGGATTACCGTCGGCATCAATTGCCGTAACAGGCCGCGACACCGAGTAAGTCGCAGGCGGCGTGCTTCTGGGCCCTAAAGTGTTATTTTCAAAGCCGCGAACCGAACCAAAACCGCCCGCGTAAAAGTGTTCAAAGAAAGGCAGCTCTGTGGTTGAACCAAATCCGTCTCCGTACCCTATCTCGGTCCTGAATCGAAGCGTAAACAGCTCCGACAAAGGCAAGAAAATCTCGCCTCGATAATTTAGCTTATAAAATTCAAGGTCAGAGCCGGGCAGAGATAACTCCAGCGATACCGATTGCGAGACACCACGAGTCGCCAATCGACCGCGGTTCAGTGTCGACTGAAGCCATGAGGCCGTAATCGTGTAATTAAAAAAGTCATCGCCATTTTCATCTAGAAACCCGGTCGCACCCGCATTAGTCAATGCTTCGACCGGCAATGTATCTATGGGGTTTAACACCTCGGCGGAGGAGTAAACGCCGTTCTCAATAGTAGCGCGCTCGAACCATCCATTGATCCCCTCTTCTAAGCGGGGACTCGCTTTAATCTCTTGTACCGCGTAACGCCCAGAAGTAATTGTGGTGCTGTTGACACCAAAATTCAGGCCAATACGCTGCGTTTCTTTAATGGGATAACCAAACGAGATCGCCCCACCCAAGGTATCTGTGGTGTAGCTAGCTACGTTGATCTCTGACAAATCGGTAGCGCGATAGAAAACACTGAAACCTCGACTCACGCCATCTTCAGTAAAATACGGATTGGTGTACGAAATGTTATATAAGTCTTGGTATTGCGAACTGTTGATGCCAAGACCAATGCTCTTGCCGCTCCCCAGAAAGTTCGCCTGCTCAAGATTTAAGCCTAGAATCAACCCCGCATCTTGCGCATAGCCGACACTCCCGGAAATAGAGCCTGACGATTGTTCCTCTACGGTAAACTCGACATCGATAAGATCGTCTGTGCCGGGGACTGGGATGGTTTCGACTTCTGCCTTACTAAAGTAGCCGAGACGCTCGAGCCGAACGCGCGACTGGTCGATCATTGCTTGCGAAGCGGGTGCACTTTCCATTTGGCGCATCTCGCGCCGCAAGACTTCGTCGGCAGTAAGTGCATTACCCTCAAAACTGATTCGTCTTACGTAAGTCCGCTTACCGGGATCGATAAAGAATTTCAGATCAACGGTGTTATCTTCGGCGTTAATCTCGGGAATTCCCGTGACCTTGGCAAAATTATAGCCCTCGTTCCCAAGCCGCTGGGTCAGATACTCTTCCGTGGCGGTCACCGCGGCCTGATTGTAAGTTTGATCTGCCCGCAAGAGGACAAAAGGCATCAGCAAGGGCTTGTCGACGACCAAGTCACCTGAGAGATCAACCGAAGACACTGTAAACTGCTCGCCTTCGGTGATATTGGCAGTAATAAAGACCGCTGTTTTATCTGGCGAGACCGCGACCTGAGTCGAGTCAATCGAGAACTGTAAATAGCCCCGATCCATGTAATAAGAGGTGAGCGTTTCAAGATCGCCGGTGAGTTTCTCTTTCGAATACTTGTCGTCACTGGTAAAAAACGACAGCCAACCGCCCTTCTTGAGCTCAAATTCACGAATTAATTCGTCTTCAGGGAACAAAGTGTTACCGACGATATTGATGTGCTGAATGCGCGCTGGAGTACCTTCATCGATGGTGATACTGATAGACACCCGATTTCTTGGCTCCGGGATCACATCAGTCTCGATAGAGGCGTCATAGCGACCCTGCTGAACATATTGTCGCTGTAACTCTAACTGCATACCTTCAAGTGTAGAGCGCTGAAAAACCTGACCTACGGCCAGACCCGCACCACTGAGACCCTCCAGTAGAGCCTCTGTTTCGATCGCCTTGTTACCATCAATATTTATTTCGCTGATACTGGGGCGCTCAGCTACCAAAATCACCAGTACCGAACCATCTCTGCCCACTTGTATGTCATCGAAATTGCCGGTAGCGAACAAATTGCGCGACGCTTGACGCAGCAGTGCTGGCGTAGCGATATCGCCAACCGCAACTGGGAGTGAGGCGAATACGCTACCCGCCGAGATACGCTGTAAGCCTTCAACCCTGATATCGCTTACTTGGAAAGGCTCAGCTTTTGCTCCAAACGCCAAAGCACTTAGCGTAAAAACGGCGATTAGTTGTATCAAAAATTTCAAGATAACCCTTATTATTAAGCTCAGCGCAACACGACGCTGCAGCGATGTTGAGAAGTTCGAATCATAATCGCGCCACATCATTATACAATGCAAACACCATCAAACAGCTAACCAAAAATAAGCCAATTTGATAGCCAATGATCTGAACCCGCTCAGACACGGGCCGACCTGAGACCCACTCAATCATGTAGTACATGATGTGCCCCCCATCGAGCACTGGTATCGGCAGCAGATTCAATACCCCGAGACTAACGCTGAGAAGCGCAATAAAACCAAAATAGCTCTCAAAACCCGATTCGGCAGTCGCGGTCGCCACTTTAGCAATGGTAATCGGACCACTCAAGTTTTTAGGTGATATTAGCCCTTCTAACATCTTTCTCAATGATTCCAAGGTGAAGGATATTAGCTCTGAGGTTCTCACCACTGCCGCACCAAACGCTTCCACCGGGCCTCTATCAATCGTACGAATCATATCTGCTGGCCACTCCGGAGGTTGCACACCAATCCCCAACTGGCCATAACTGACACCGTCGCTCAGCGCACGCCCTACCACCACACTGATCTGTATAGGGACCCCCTCTCGCAGAAGGCTCAGGACCAAACGCTCGTCCGGCCGTTCTCTAATCACCTCGACTAACTCATCCCACAAGGCAATGTGCTGGCCATCGATTGCTGTAATCTGATCACCGACCTGTAGTCCCGCAGCTTGAGCCGCACCGTTGTCGAGCACACTGCCAACGATTGGCACAATATCGGGCCTGATCGGAGCGATACCGAAGGCCTGTATCAGTTGCGGCTCTTCCTCTCCCGCTAACCAGCGATTGAGATACACAGACGAGTTATACACCCGATCAGAGGCCGGATATGTCGCCGCTAACTCTAGATAACCCGTATCACCTAAGCGCTCCAGAAGGCGGAAATTTACCGACTGCCAAGTTGGCGTTTCGACACCATCGATCGCGACGATTTCTTGGCCAGGCTCAAGTGCCGCCACCTCAGCCAAGCTTCCCGGAGTGACTGAGCCAATCACTGGCGCCAAACCACGTTCTCCCACCCAAAAGAGGCAGAAGTAAATAAAGATAGCGAGCAAGAAATTAGCAAGGGGGCCTGCTGCCGCGATCGCAATCCGCTGACTCACCGGTCGATTATTGAATGCCTGCTCTTTGAGTGCGCCGTCGACTGGGGTCTCGCGCTCATCGAGCATCTTGACGTAGCCACCAAGAGGCAACATCCCAATCGAATATTCAACACCATCACTGGCGGTTCGAGACCAAATAGCGCGTCCAAAGCCAACCGAGAACTTCAAAACCTTGACACCACAACGACGGGCTACCCAAAAATGGCCAAACTCATGCACGGTCACAACAATCCCTAAGGTAAGGGCGAGCATACCGAGTGTTTGAAGCACAGCTATCATGAGTACTAGAGCCTCCTGGCCATACGGAACTCAGCGACGGCTCTTTGAGCGCAGTCACGAGCGACAAGATCTTGATCTAAGACCACAGTTAGCGAAGAGGGTTCCCTGTTAGGCACTTCGATCAGAACCGACTCAACAACTCTTGGAATATCACCGAACTGCAGATCACCTTGCAAAAACGCCGCTACTGCCACTTCATTCGCTGCATTACACAGCGCGCTGGCAGTGCCACCAGCTATGGCGGCCTCGCGTGCGATCCGCAGGCAAGGAAACCGAGTTAAATCCGGTTCTTCAAAAGTCAAAGCACCGAGCTTACCGAAGTCGAGTGGAGAAACACCCGAGTGGGTTCGCTCAGGCCACCCTAGACCATACGCGATTGGCGTCCGCATATCAGGTAATCCCATTTGCGAAAGCACACTGCCGTCGCAGTATCGAACCATAGAATGGATAATACTTTGTGGGTGCACCAGAATCTCGATGCGACTCGGATGCATATCAAATAACCAGCTCGCCTCAATCAACTCCAAACCTTTGTTCATGAGGCTCGCTGAATCTACTGATATTTTTGCCCCCATACTCCAGTTAGGGTGAGCAATGGCCTGCTCAGGCGTTGCCTGTGCAATAGCCTCTGCAGACCAGGTTCGGAAGGGACCCCCAGACGCAGTTAAGATGATGCTTTCGACGCCATGCAAGCAGGGTTTAGCTCGGTCGTCATGCTCAAGGCATTGAAAGATAGCATTGTGCTCGGAATCAATCGGGAGAATATGAGACCCAGACGCCTCGGCGCTATTCATCAAGAGCGCACCGGCCATAACCAGAGATTCCTTGTTGGCCAGCAACAATTTTTTGCCCGCTCGAGCAGCTGCCAGGGTAGAACTCAAGCCTGCAGCGCCAACAATCGCCGCCATCACACTATCGACATGTTCTGATCCAGCCAGCGCCTCAAGTTGCTCAGAACCACTGCACACTGTCACGTCAGAACCGATCAAGGCTCTCTCGAGTC
>CBFHJC010000110.1:0-6741 GCA_965656045.1 Aequoribacter sp. | reverse complement strand
CTTGTGCCTTGTGCCTTGTGCCTTGTGCCTTGTGCCTTGTGCCTTGTGCCTTGTGCCTTGTGCCTTGTGCCTTGTGCCTTGTGCTGAGAGCATCATTCCTGAACAAGCCGCAATCAACGCCCGAAAAAGTGGCCTCAACGGTGCACAGTGCACTTGATTTACCACAAACTCGACCCAAAATAGTAAACGGAACGCAGAATCTGTGCGTAACTACTGTGATCTCAGAAAAGGTGCAAACATGCGTATTATCCTATTTTTAATGACGAACTTAGCGGTGCTGTTGTTAGTCAGTGTTGTGTTCAACCTACTCGGTTTCAGCAGCATATTGGCAGCCAATGGCGTCGACCTTGATCTGAGCGCCTTATTAGTGTTCTGCGCCTTATTCGGCTTTGGTGGCGCTTTTATCTCATTGTTTTTGAGCAAATGGATGGCAAAACGCGCGACCGGTACGACAATTATCGCGCGACCTAGCGATCAACAAACGCGTTGGTTGCTGGATACCGTTGCCGAGCTCTCACGCGAGGCAGGAATCCAAACGCCAGAAGTAGGCATCTTTCCCTCCCAAGCGGCCAATGCCTTCGCCACCGGATGGAACAAAAACAAAGCCCTGGTCGCTGTCAGTGCTGGCTTGATGAACCGATTCAAACCCGACGAAGTCAAAGCGGTGCTTGCGCACGAAATTGGACACGTGGCCAACGGTGACATGGTCACCTTAACCCTGCTACAAGGCGTGGTGAATACTTTTGTGATGTTCTTTGCTCGAATCATTGGCCATACTGTCGATCGCGTCGTTTTCAAAACTCAGCGAGGCTATGGCATCGGCTACTTTGTGGTCACTTTCATTGCTGAAATCATACTCGGTATCTTCGCAAGCATGATTGTCGCTTGGTTCTCAAGGCTCCGAGAATACCGCGCTGATGCCGCTGGGGCATCGCTGGCGGGACGCTCTTCTATGATCGCTGCTCTAGAGCGGCTGCGACAAGAACAAAACTTACCCAATGATCTACCCGGCGAGCTCACCGCTTTTGGTATCCGCAATCTGAATAAAAGCGGCTTAGCACAACTCCTAGCATCACACCCGCCACTCGATGATCGGATCAATGCACTGCGGGGTATTCGCTCGTGATTCATTCGCCGACCGCCTATCTAAAAATGATAGGGGTTGCGCTGATCGCTCTGACTGGCGCCTGCAGCGCTAGCGAAACCGAGCTTTCCTCAACGCCATCAGTGACTGATTTCAGAGATGCAGACGCACCCGACTATTTGACCTTCGCCACTGAAGACGAGGCCAATACAACACAGATTTTCAGTCAGGCGAGCCCCGCTGTGGTCTTTGTGACCAACAAGGCTCTGAGACGAGGGCTCTTTTCGCTGAATGTTGAAGAGATTCCGCGCGGTTCTGGCTCTGGGTTTATCTGGAATAAAGCCGGATTGGTGGTCACCAACTACCACGTGATTGCCGGCGCTCAAAGACTGACTGTCACCTTACAAGATCGTTCTGAATACGCAGCCGAAGTGATTGGCGTCGCCCCGGAAAAGGATCTGGCAGTGTTGCGAATCGAAGACGCACCTGATGATCTGCAAACCCTCCCTCTGGGCGATTCGAGCGAACTCCAAGTTGGACGCAAGGTGCTCGCAATAGGAAACCCATTCGGCCTTGATACCACACTGACCACCGGCGTAGTGAGCGCTTTAGGACGTGAAATAAAGGCGCCCAGTAACCGGACCATACGCGGTGTTATCCAAACAGATGCAGCAATTAACCCCGGGAATTCGGGCGGGCCACTGCTGAACTCATTGGGCCAGCTCATCGGGGTCAACACCGCCATTTTTAGCCCGAGTGGGGCTAGTGCAGGAATTGGGTTTGCTATCCCGGTGAATACGGTTGCCGAAGTCGTTCCTCAACTGATCAGTTATGGTCGCGTATTGCGTCCAATTATGGGCGTCGAACTCGCGAGTGATCGCTGGATCAGCCGCTATAAAATAGGTGGAGTTCCGGTGGTTCGGGTGTATCCGGGTCTACCGGCGGAACAAGCGGGGCTCACCGGTGCTTATCGAAACTATCGCGGGGATATCGTACTTGGCGACGTGATCACTCACATCAACGGCGTTCGAGTACGCAACAATGACGAGTACTTTACGCAGATAGAACAGCACGAACCGGGCGATAAAATTGAGGTAACCACCCGTCTAGGCAACGACGAGCGAACCTACCGTGTCGTACTCGAGCAATCAAGCTAGCAGCCAAGAATCCGCACGAATCGCTTAAGATCGGAGCTGCTCAACGATGTTCGTGCCCACCAATAATTGGTCCAGCCTATTTTGTGTGTCTGGGTCGAGGTTTTGATAAGCCTCGAGTGTCCATTGCAAACATTTCGCTTGATACGTGAAAGGCGTTTGCGTCCAGACCTGCCCATCGACCTGAGTTTCAAGTATCTCTTGGCCCGCGTGCACCGCCGCCGCGTTCGCGCGGAGATAGGGTAAGTAGAGATGACCAATCTCGGATAAGAGGGCCACTAACTCCTCTGGCAACCCATTACGGGTATCGATCCAATCCTCGTCTGTGACTTCGAGTCCGGACAGGTCCTCGAGCAACTCAGTCCATGCGTAAACACGCGGGAACTCTTGGCTAATGATGGCAGATGGCGTCGGATCGAACAGTGCCAAGCTAGTCAGCTGACCATAGAGTGCGAAGTCAGCTGAAGCTGGCCGCTGACCCAACACAAAAGGACCGGCCTCTAGACAACGCGTGAAGAGCGTTAAGAAACGACGAAAACTACGCTCGATGACAGGCTTGGTGATGTCGTTAGAACCGACGTAGGACAGACGACTAATCTGTCTTTCACTGATGAACTGAGACAACAACTCAATATCCGCCTCAGGCGCGGAAATATGACCCCAACGCGGCAAGATCGAGCCCGCTTTCTTAACATCAGCAGCGTAGTGCCAGCGGTAATGAAACATCGCCTTGGTGAGCCACTCATCGGCATAATCTTCGATCAGCCAATTAATAAAATTCAAAACCGGATCTTGTGGGATGATGGAACGATCGACGAAGTCTTGCTCAAACCGTCGTATCAGGGGCGTAGAATCAGTAACGGCGACAATCTCGCCCTGCTCATTCGGTAAATAAAAAGTCGGCAAGAGCGGCACTTTTGGCTTCGGCATGCGGCTCTCGCTATCATCGCCAATCCGGGTTTGCCAACTCACTTGATAAGGAATCCGACGGAAGCGGAGTGCCGCCAGCATTTTGCGGGTGTATGGAGACCCGGGAGCCCCCATCAGAGCGACTGGATTGGTGTGATCCATAAATCTAGTCCTGTGTGTTATCGCTGTTACTGAGCCAACAATCCGGCATGCAGAGCCGAGTACCGCCGCTCACAGAGCCCACTATGGATCTGTTTTCACCTCACGCCATGCCACGTGATCGATATCCAGATCGAGCCATTCATCGGCATCAAAAACCGGATCTTTACCGGCAGCCGACTGTTGGTCGAAATCGCGCAGGAGTCGCCGCGCCACCGGCACCAACAAGCCTAAGCCGAGCAGGTTGACCAACGCCAGCAGTCCCATCGTTAAATCTGCGAATCCGAAAATAGTGGCAAGATCTTGGCTGGAACCCCAGAACACGAGCACCAACATGGCGATCCGAAACGCGCCAAAAAGCGTCTTATTCTGGCGACTAAAATAATCGAGACTGGTCTCGCCCAAGTAGTAGTTGTAAATGATCGAGCTAAAGGCAAACAAGATGAGGGCGATGCTGACATAGGTTTCACCCCAGCTACCCACTTGCTCGGCCACTGCTCGCTGCGTTAGAGCAACGCCTTCGACACCGGCCGCACCCGGCACATAAGCGTCGGATAACAAAATCATAGCGGCAGTCGCTGTGCAGAGTACCAGAGTATCAATAAAGACACTGAAGGCCTGCACAATGCCCTGATGCACCGGATGCTTTACGTAAGCGACAGCAGCCACGTTGGGCGCACTCCCCAATCCCGCTTCGTTCGAAAATAAGCCGCGCCGAACCCCCTGTAAAATCGCTGCGCCAATACCACCACCGATCGCCGAATCGAGGCCCAGCGCGCTATTAATGATGAGTGTGAAAATAGCGGGTAACTCACTAAAGTTCAAAACCAAGATATACACTGCTAACAAGAAATACCCTACTGCCATCAGAGGGACAATGATCTGACTCACCGCAGCGATTCGATGGATACCGCCAAAAATAACGAAGCCCACACAAATTGTCAGTACGATACCACTGCTCAAAGCGCTGAGGCCAAAAGAGGATTCGAGCGAGCTCGCTACGACAAAGGATTGCAAGGCAGGAAATGCGAGTCCGAAAGTGATCAATAACAGCACTGAGTAGATCGCCGCCAGTCCAGGTCGCTTGAGGCCATGCTTGATATAGAAGGCAGGGCCGCCCCGATAATCCCCGTCCGCCTCCGAACGTTTAAAAAGCTGTGCTAACGAACATTCGATGCAACTCGTCGCCATCCCCATCAGGCCGATCAGCCACATCCAAAAAATTGCACCGGGACCACCCAGCGTGATCGCTACTGCAACACCCGCGATATTGCCTGAACCGACCCGGCCTGCTACTGAGACCACCAGCGCCTGAAACGAGCTTAAATGGCCTTCCTCAGTCCTAAACGCCTGTTTCAAGACACCAAACATACGCCCGAAATAACGAAATTGAGCGCCGCGAGTGCTTACGGTAAAGAAAAGGCCCATGCCCAGCAACACGGCAATGAGCACATAATTCCAGAGCCAATCATTGATAACAGCAATCACCAACTTACCCCGCTACGCCAAAGAAAAAGATGACTGCCAGCGCCGGGGGCACGACAAAACGGGTCGTCATCTGCCAGATCCGATAGACACCACCACTCACGCCTAATTCTTCGGCACTGAATTCGGAGCGCATTATCCAGCCCGCAAATACCGCAATGAATAATCCGCCCAAGGGCAGCAATATGAGATTCGAGAAGGTCTCCATGGCATCGTTAAAATTCAAGCCACCGAGTCGAACCTCGCTGAGTACATTGTAAGACAGCAAACTGACCACACTGAGAGCAGCAACCGCACCAATAACATAAACTGCAGCGCGATGACGGTGGAAACCGTGACGATCTTCGAAATAGGCTGTCACTGTTTCAATTAAACCCACCATGGAAGTAATACCAGCTACCGCAAGCATAATAAAGAATGCGACCGAGAAGACATGTCCACCCGGCATACTGGCAAAGGCCACCGGTAAGGTCTGGAAAATCAATCCCGGTCCCGCGGCAGGGTCTAATCCATTATGGAATACAGCCGGAAACACCACGAGCCCAGCGAGTAGAGCGACCAATGTATCGGCTGCAATGATAATCACTGCACTCTTGGCGATCGAAATCGACTTCGGCAAATAAGCGCCATAGACCATCATTCCCCCCATGGCAACACCAATAGAGAAAAAGGCCTGGCCCACCGCGACTAAAAACACTTCCGGTCCGATCTTCGAGAAATCAGGCGTGAACAGCCAAGTGACAGCTTCACTAAAACCACCGGCGAACATGTTGTAGATCGCCAAACTGACCAATAACAAAAACAGAAGCGGCATAAGAACAGTGACAGCCCGCTCAATACCCCCTTTCACCCCCGCAAATACGACCGCACCCGTTGCAACCACGCCTAGCAGGGTCCAGAACAACATCCCCGGCGTGTTAAGCAACATATTCTCGAACTCAAGCGTCGCTGTAGGACCGTCAAACCCAACAAAACCGGTCATAACCGCTTTGTATAGATACCACAGAACCCATCCCACGATACCTGCATAGACAATGACAATCGTAAACGCCGCCCACAGGCCCATCCCACCGACGAATCGCCAACCCGTTGAGCGACCACTCTCTGCGGCACAGGCCGCAATGGCTGTGGTTGGGCTACCTTGACCACGACGACCGAGCATTACTTCAGCCATCATGCAGGGAATACCGATCACCGCCACACATGCCAGATATACCAGGACAAAGGCGGCACCACCATTCTCGCCCGCGATATATGGAAAACGCCAAATATTCCCGAGACCTACCGCAAAACCCACCGATGCCATTAAAAAGGTCCATCGAGACGACCAGTGATCATTGAGTCCTACAGCTGCCATTTTATTGTCCTTACCTGTTGTGTGTCTTTATTACGATCGTTCAAGGGGGCGAGTCGCGTGAGTTAGCCAGTCCTGACAGTCACTCGGCACCAGAGGTTGAAGCGCCGAATGCACTCGCTGGTGATACGCGTTCAGCCACTCAGTCTCGGTTCGCGTCAGCAGATCAACATCAATCAATCGCTGATCAAAAGGTAACAAGGTCAGGGTTTCGAATTGCAGGTAACCCTCGCTATCTGCGGGCACGACGACTTGAAGGTTTTCACAGCGAATGCCGTACTCGTTCTCAGCGTAGTACCCTGGTTCATTTGACACAATCATACCGATCTCGAGTGGCACTGGCGAACCCAACTTAGCGATCCGCTGGGGGCCCTCGTGTACACTCAAATAGCTCCCCACACCATGGCCGGTTCCGTGTTCAAAATCAAGTTCGTGCTGCCACAGATATTGCCTTGCTAAAGGATCAAGCTGCATCCCTGAAGTGCCGCGAGGAAAACGAATCCTCGCCAGCGCGATGTGTCCTTTTAAAACCAACGTAAAGTGTTTGCGCATCTCATCACTCGGCTTGCCAATCGCAACTGTGCGAGTGACATCCG
>CBFHJC010000109.1:0-6792 GCA_965656045.1 Aequoribacter sp. | reverse complement strand
ATGCGCCTTGGGTTAGCTCTCCTGTCACCCGAGCACACTCACCTGCCGATGCGAATGTCGACAGCACACTTAGCCCAATGGCTGCTAACCAATGAATCATAGTCCCTCCATGCATTGGTATAGTGTACCCTGCATCAAAGATATCGCAATGAGGAAAGCCGCGTGTCACGCTACCGTCCACCTCGCACTCCGAGTGCACCCTACATTACCCGCGCTGGCGCAGAAAGCCTCAAAGCTGAGCTTGATCGGCTCTGGAAAGTCGAGCGGCCTAAAGTTACCGATGCAGTAACAGAAGCGGCAAAAAATGGTGATCGCTCCGAAAACGGTGACTATATTTATGGTAAACGGCGACTGAGAGAAATCGATGCCCGCGTTCGGTACCTCACCAAACGCCTTGAGACTATTACCGTGATTGCGCAACCACCGCCCGATCAAAGCCGTATTTTCTTTGGCGCTTCAGTCACACTGAAGAGTGAACAGGGTTCGATACAGCAAATCCATATCGTGGGTGCAGATGAAATTGATCTAAAAATAGGCAAAATCAGTATCGATTCACCTCTAGCGAGAGCCCTACTAGGCAAAAGCGCTGGTGATGTCATTGAATTTGTTGCGCCTCGTGGACTCGAACTCAAACAGGTAGAGCGGGTGGACTATACTTTGCTGATTTCCGCCGAGACGTCAGCAAGGTAGCGCCCCGCTCGATTCCGTGCACACAAAAATAGCAACTATTCCCAATCATTTATTCTTATGCATCGTGAGTTGTCCCAAACGAATCGTTATAATGCGCGATCACAAAAGTTCAATCCCGCACTAACACTCACCTGACTGCTGAGAGACTGCCGAAAATGACTGATCAACGATACAACGAGCTGCACCATGCCAATGAGTTTATTGAACGTCATATTGGCATATCAGGCACTGAGCAAGCCGAGCTCTGCGCGCTGCTGGGGTATCGGTCAATTGATGAGCTGATCGCCGCCACGGTGCCGGCTTCTATCTTGAAATCAGATGCGATGAACCTAGATGCACCAAGAACAGAGCGTTCGGTGTTACAAGAACTTCATGCCATTGCGCAGCAGAATAAAGTTCTCAAGTCGTACATTGGGTGTGGCTTCTACGACACCATCACACCTAACGTAATCCGCAGAAACGTGTTAGAGAATCCCGGCTGGTACACCGCCTATACCCCCTATCAGCCCGAAATATCGCAGGGCCGATTGGAGGCTTTGCTGACTTACCAACAAATGGTCATTGACATGACCGGGATGCCACTGGCCAATGCCTCGATGCTCGATGAGTCCTCAGCTGCCGCTGAGGCGATGACGCTGCTGCACCGCGTCAACAAGCAGTCCAAGAGCGAACTTTTCTTGGTCGCAGACGACTGCCACCCGCAAACTATCGCGGTCCTAAAGACCCGCGCCGAACCCCTCGGTATTACTTTACTCGTGGGCGATCCAAGTACCCTGCTCCAGGAAAACGACGCGTTCGGACTGCTCCTGCAATATCCGGGTACTTATGGCGACATTAGAGATCTTGAACCACTGATTAAAGAAGCACATGGTAAGCATACCTTAGTAGCGGTGGCGGCAGACTTACTCAGTTTGGCACTGCTGCGATCGCCGGGTTCACAGGGCGCTGATGTGGTTCTTGGAAACACACAGCGATTTGGTGTGCCAATGGGATTTGGAGGGCCGCACGCGGCCTATTTTGCAACCCGGGATGAGTACAAGCGGTCAACGCCTGGCCGCATCATTGGCGTTTCAATCGACCGCAGCGGCAATCGCGCTCTGCGTATGGCAATGCAGACACGTGAACAGCATATCCGCAGAGAAAAGGCGACCAGTAACATCTGCACCGCTCAGGCCTTACTGGCCATCATGGCGGCTTTTTATGCCATGTATCATGGTCCCACGGGCGTTCGTCGCATTGCTGAGCGAGTGCACTATTTAACCACTAAGCTCCATGCGAGCCTCGCTAATGCCGGTGTTTCTGTGGTCAACACCACTTTCTTTGACACGCTAACCATCTCCGTTGAGGACAGCGCTACTCTTATCCAACGAGCAGAGTCGATGGGTTGCAATCTCCGCCAAATCGGCAACCAGCAAGTCGGTATTTCAATCGACGAAACAACCACGCTTGACGATATTCGAAGCCTAATCGACCTATTTATCGAGAATGCACCAATGCTCGATACGACGGCCGACATCATTCCTGCTCGATTACAGCGCTCGGTAGACTACCTACAGCATCCGCTATTCAACGACTACCATTCCGAAACTGAGATGATGCGTTACATGCGGCGGCTTGAACAGAAAGACATTGCCCTCAACCAAGCCATGATTCCGCTCGGCAGTTGCACCATGAAGCTGAATGCGACCGTCGAGATGATCCCGGTGACGTGGCCTGAATTTGCCAATATGCACCCCTTCGCGCCCGCCCATCAAACCCAGGGTTACCAACAACTGTTGGCGCAGCTAGAAGTGATGCTGCAAGAATGCACTGGTTATGATGCGATGTCGCTCCAACCAAATGCAGGATCTCAAGGTGAATATGCCGGCTTACTCGCGATTCGCCGTTATCACGAGAGCCGCGGAGACCAACACAGGCGTATCTGCCTGATTCCGTCGTCAGCGCATGGCACGAATCCCGCCAGCGCGGTTATGGCTGGTATGCAAGTGGTCATGGTTGGCTGTGATGAGGACGGTAATGTCGATATGGCCGACCTTCGGAAAAAGGTAGAGCTCCACTCTTCCACACTAGCCGCGATTATGGTCACTTACCCCTCAACACACGGCGTGTTTGAGCAAGAAATTGTTGCATTGTGCGATTTGATACATGAGCACGGTGGGCAAGTGTATGTTGATGGCGCCAATCTCAATGCCCTTGTTGGGATTGCTGCACCCGGGAAATTTGGTGCTGACGTCTCGCATTTGAACTTGCACAAAACCTTTTGTATTCCTCATGGCGGTGGCGGTCCTGGCATGGGACCCATCGGCGTGGGCGCGCATTTAGCCCCCTTCCTGCCATCGCACCCTCTGGTACCCGTGCATGACCTGCCAGTCACAAACGATACCGTGGCCTCGGCGCCGTTCGGAAGTGCCTCTATTCTGCCCATCTCCTGGGTCTACATCAGACTGATGGGCGCCAGTGGCTTAAGGCTCGCCAGCCAAGTTGCTATTCTGTCAGCCAACTATGTCGCGCATCGCCTAAGACCTCATTTCCCCATTCTTTACACGGGCAAAAATGGCACTGTGGCGCACGAATGTATCATCGATATTAGACCGATCAAGGAATCCAGTGGCATCGGCGAGGAAGATATTGCAAAGCGTCTCATGGACTTTGGTTTCCATGCACCAACGATGTCATTTCCCGTTGCCGGCACTCTGATGATAGAGCCCACGGAATCGGAATCAATCGCCGAGCTCGACCGCTTTTGTGATGCAATGATTGCGATTCGGGAAGAAATCAGAAAAGTGGAGCGTGGTGAATTTGACGCCATAAACAACCCGCTGAAAAACGCGCCTCACACCGCCCTCGAGAGTATTTCTGACGACTGGCCGCACCCGTACACTCGTGAACAAGCGGTGTACCCCGTGCCCAGCCTGAGGAATGCCAAGTATTGGCCGCCGGTTAATCGCGTTGACAACGTGTATGGCGATCGCAACTTGATCTGTTCCTGCCCACCAATCGAGGACTATATCGACTCGTGAGTGGGTGCTGAGCGCACCCAATTCGAGAGACTGGAAGCTGGATCGCGCTGACATCCAGCTTCATACGATGCAAGCTTCCAAAGCTGCAGCACTTCGACTATTCCGGCTGGATCTCGCCGACATCCAGCCCCAACTGGGAATCGGCACCGAACTGTTCCGACCACTGATCAATGACAGTGTGGAGCTGCTCTTGGGATCTCACCTTGCGTCTGTTGCCTCGCGGCACCAGTCGATTAACTTGATCCTCGTCGAGCAAGCGGGCTTTGGCTCGATCTCGCCATTGGGTTTCTAACACCTCAAGTATCAGGGCTTTCGCCGCGGCGTCGTATATCGGGCAGGTCACTTCTACGCGAAAATCTAAGTTGCGAGTCATTAGATCAGCAGAAGAAATAAAGACTTTCGGATCACCATTGTTGTCGAAAACAAATACCCGGGGATGCTCAAGGTATCGATCAACGATACTGATCGCCTTAATGTTCTCACTCAAACCCTTAACCCCCGCTTTCATCGAGAACATGCCTCTAACGATGAGTCTGATCTTCACACCAGCTTGACTCGCCTGATAGAGCTTATCGACCACCGCCTGGTCCACCAGATTATTACACTTGATGAAAATGCCTGAGGGCTTTCCCATCTGCGCATTGGCAATCTCAGCGTCCATCAGTGCCATAAGACCGGACCGATTGCTGTTTGGCGACACCATCAAATGCCGATAGCGAAAACGCCTGTAGGTATGCCGAATAAAATCAAACACATTCGACACCTCAAGACCAATCTCTCTGTCTGCGGTAAGCAAACTAAAATCGGTGTAAAGGCGCGCCGTACTCTCGTTAAAGTTGCCCGTTCCTAAATGAGCGTACTGGCGGTTACCGGTTTCTTCCATGCGATTGATCAAAATCAACTTCGAGTGCACTTTCAAGCCTGGTATCCCGAAGATGACCTGCACGCCTGCATCTCCTAACACGCGTGACCAGCGGATATTGGCGCTCTCATCGAATCGGGCCTGCAATTCGATCACCACAGTCACCTGCTTCTGGTTCCGAGCGGCGTTGATGAGTGCGTTCACCACGTGAGAGTTTGATGCAACCCGATAAAGCGTCATGCTAATCGAGGTCACCGCAGGATCAAGAGCAGCGGTGTGCAATAAATCCTCAACGTATCGGAAGGAGTGGTAGGGGTAATAGAGCAGCACATCGCGCTCTCGTATTTTTTCGAAAATACTCGAGTTCGGTCGGTCTAGAAAGGGCAGACGCGCTGGCGCAACCGGTTCAAACTCTAAGTAGTCGGCACCCAAGTTGGGGAATTTCATAAAATCTTTCGAATTGTGATATCGCCCGCCCGCGATAAAACTATCGTACTTACCCAAGTTTAAGCGCTTAGCAAGGATATCCAACACATCCTCTGGCATCGCACTGTCGTAAACGAAACGAACCGGATCAGCTTTTTTACGGCGAGCCAGGCTCATATCGACTTTGTCGATTAAGCTTTGAGTGATCCTCTCGTCCATTTCCAGCTCAGCGTCGCGCGTAATTTTAATGGTGTACGCTGACACCTCATCAATATCGAGTACGCCCCTAAAGACTTCTTTTAGGCAATGCCGAATAATATTATCGACCACGATAATGGCTTTTTTCCGCCGCGACCCCTGGGGTGGGATGACTACGAAGCGTCCGACCCTGTCAGTGGGTATTTCAAGCAGGGCATACTGCACTTTGCCTGATTTCAGACTGATACGAATCACAAAATAGATTGAAGCATCGTTGAGCTCTGGTAGTTGAGTCGACGATTTTAGGAATAGTGGTGATAACTCGGGCAACACCTCGTCACGAAAATAGCGCTCTACAAACTCGGCTTGCTCGGGCCTCAGCTGTTTTTCGTTAATGAGATAGATCTTACGACGCCTGAGCGATAGCAAACAATTCTGATAAACCTCATCAAATTTTGCCTGCAGTTCGCGCACACGATTCTGGATTTGTTTTAGCAGCGCCTGAGCGGCCTCTTTATCATCACCCGATGAAAATGCGGCGAGTCGTCTGACATCCGCGACTCGAACCCGAAAAAATTCGTCCATGTTGTTTGAAAAAATACCGAGGTATCTGACCTGCTGTATCACAGGTACATCTCGACTCGAGGCCTCTTGCAGCACTCGCTCATTAAATGAGAGCCAGCTAAGTTCTTTCGCGATATAGTGAGAACCGTCATCCATACTGTGTCATCTTTTCGCTATTGCGTTTTAATACTAACCCCATATCCTTACCATTGTATGACAACCTAACTGGAGTTCGCGAGTGTCATCCGATCTTTATGCAGCGCTAGACCTCGGTTCCAACAGTTTTCACCTCTTAGTTGGCAGGCTCGTCGGTGGCAAAATTGAAACGGTCGATCGAGTCAAAGATACGGTGAGGCTCGCCGCGGGCTTACAAGCCGATCGCACCCTGTCAAAAGAGGCCCAGCGCCGCGCCTTAGAGAGTCTTGCCCGTTTATCTCAGCGAATCGCGGGAATTCCCAACAGCCAGATACGTGTGGTGGGCACCAATACGCTACGTGTAGCCACCGAATCAGCCAAGTTTCGGCGGCGCGCTGAAAAGCTATTAGGCCAACCGATAGAAATTATCAGCGGACAAGAAGAAGCCAGACTGATTTTTTTAGGAGTCGCAAAAGATTTTGCACCAGACCGACAGAAGCGCCTTGTCATCGATATTGGGGGCGGTTCTACCGAGCTAATTGTGGGTAAGAGAGAGCCTCAGATTCTCGAGAGTTTGCATATGGGGTGCGTCAGTTGGACCCAGCGATACTTTAAAGAAGGTCTCACCCGGGCGGCTTATCAGAAGGCTTTAATCAACGCAAAGAGTATTCTCCAGCCCCATATCAAACAGTTTAGCAACATTGGTTTTACCGAATCGATAGGCTCGTCGGGGACCATCCGAGCACTGGGTGAGTTAATGCCAGAGGTGGGAGGCAATGCCCACGAGATCACCCTGCCCCATTTGCAGAATTTGGCCAAAACGTGGATTGAAAGTCCGAAGAAACTCGCTTTTGCAACGGTTTCAGATAGCCGAGTCAGCGTGCTACCCGGGGGACT
>CBFHJC010000108.1:0-6822 GCA_965656045.1 Aequoribacter sp. | reverse complement strand
CCTGTTGCTGGATCATAGAAATCAGCGTTGAAGCCTGGACCAAAGAAGGCGTTCCAAATGGTCGGCGTTTGCTCTCCTTGCAGTGTGTGGAACCACATTTCGCCCACATGCTGCCAGTCTGCTCTTAAGCTAAGCTCCATTCCGTTGCCCAATGCTTTGACATACTGAGCACCCAGAGTTGCTGTTTGATCAGGCGCCTGAGGCACATCGTTGCCCACCGACAAAGGACGATTGCGGTTCGCTTCAATCTCTGATGACATAAAGCCAACGCCACCAAACAGGCTGAGCTCGTCGCTGACCACAAAGTTGACATCGGCTTCGAAGCCTTCAATAGACAACTCGTCAATGGTTGTCACGCTGCGCAACAAACCAAAGGGACCAGCAAAGAACTCGAAGAACTGGTTATCATCGACGCTCGTTCTGAATACCGCCGCATTGACGCGCAGACGACGATCCATGAACTCACCCTTGAAACCCAATTCAACGTTGGTCGATACTTCTTTCTCATAAGCATCTTCAACCGTGATACCGGCATTTACCGCTTCACCTGCACCGCCATAACCCGCATTGAACCAGAAGTTCAACAGATCTTCGGTACCCACTGAGTTGAAACCACCGCTTCTGAAACCGACGCCGTAACTGGCGTAGACATTCACCGCATCACTCGCCTGCCAGCTCCACGTCACTTTAGGCTGGAGTTGAGTGAAGGTCTCGCTTCGATCGGGAATACCATTAGGAAAAGTAGTCAGCGCCGCGTTAATCGGAGTGGGCTGAAACGATGCATCCAACAGGTTCACGTTAAGGCCTGATCCTGGGACGTTGGGTACTTTATTGTTCACGTCACGAACCTCGCGGTCGTAGCGCATCGCGAACGCCAACTCCATGGTCTCTGACATATCGAATTCGACCTGACCATAGACCGACGCCACTGAGGTATCAAAATCATCCCAGAATAATAAGTCAGTCGGATTCGGTCCCGTTGCTGGTACGTAAGGCTGTCGCAAGAAACCTTGGCCTGTATCAGCACCGTAAGCTACCACAACTTCGCGCTCGATCTCGGCAATATAAGCACCGGCGATCCAGCGAACATCAGAATCTTCTTTGCTGGTAAATCGAACATCCAGCGACATATCCGTTTGGTTGCGCTCTTGATACTGATATCCATCACACGTTAACGGTGTGTATGGCCCATAAACGCCCTGAAAATCTGCACCCGGGGGCAGTACACCAAATGGCTGGAAGGCCGGTCCGAACAAATCCTCACGGGTGAAGCTGTTCAGAGTGGCGCGATCTGACTGACATGACGAGGTCAATTCGTAGCCATAAAATGTTGCAGCGGTTCCATCCGACAACAAATACTCTTCGAGATCGTTGTACGCGAAGCTTGCCGTCATATCCGCAAAGCCAACATCGGTATCGAGCTTGGCGGCAAAATCGAATGTCTCTTGCTCGTTTTCACCAGGCACATTAAACACGAAGTTAAAGTCGGTATCGTTAACGTCGGCCGCAAAGGTCGGGCTTCCGAATACCGCCACAAACTGCGGAATGGCAAATGCGGCATTGAAGTTAATCGCGCCACCTTCAGCCTGAGAGTAGCCCGCACGGACATCTAAGCTCGTTGTGTCGCTGATATCCCAAATAACGCGAGCTCGGAAGCTCTCGTCTTTCAGAAAATCAACAGCGTCATCTTGACCCGTAAACGTGTTCTTATAGAACCCATCAGTCTCACGCCGACTGAACGACAACCGGCCATAAACAGAGTCCTCAACGATAGGACCACTGACTGTACCACTGACTTTGCTTGCGTTGTTATTCGCCATACCGGCTGTTAACTTCGCTTCAAATTCATTAGACGGCTTTTTAGTGGTCACAAGAATCGCACCAGCAACCGCGTTACGTCCATATAACGCACCTTGTGGACCCTTCAAGACTTCGATCTGTTGCACGTCGAACAGCTCCTCATTGAAGCTGTTGGGATTGGTGCTCAACACACCATCAACGACATAAGCAAAAGTCGACTCGGCGTCACGAGTGGATACAATCCCACGAATACTGACCTGGGTGTCACCGATATTGGCAGAATCAACCAGCGTAATATTGGGAATCAAGCTGATATAATCGTCAGCTCGCTCAATACCCGCGCGCTCTATCGTGTCTTCTCCGAAAGCTGTTATCGCAATCGGGACCTCTTGCAGGTTCTCAGAGCGCTTTCGCGCCGTCACCACAACCTCTTCGAGGGTAAAACCTGACGCCTGCGCTACTGACACACCGCTGTATCCGGTCGCCAGTAGTGACAATGACATCCCTGCTAATACTTTTTTCTTAAAGTTCATGGCATCCTCCTGCCTATTTTTGGGTGTTGCTCCTAACATCGTTTTCTTTCTGTTTTACTCTTTATCAATGGCTTTCAAGCGCCGCCACAAAGTGGTGGTACTGATCCCCAAATGTTCTGCTACCGCTTGTCGATCACCATCAAACATCGCCATCGCATGCTCAATCGCGGACCTTTCATTCAGCTTCAGCGCACCCGCTGCTGCAAAGCTCGAACCCTCTCTAAATAGCTCTGGCAACGACGCTTTAATGAGCGCTTCCGTAGGCGAAGGAGAAGCTTCGGCAAGCAAAGCGACTGCCACTCGCTCACAAAAGCTCTCTAATTCACGGACATTGCCGGGCCAGCGATAACGCTCAAAGTGAGGTGCCAACTGTTCATAGATACGTTGCGCGTCTGCATCCAGCCCATACTGACGGCAGTACGCGGTTAAATAGTGTACTGACAGGGCTGAAATATCCTCTTTCCGCTCACGCAAAGGCGGGAGCTCTAGGGCAAAAGTATTTAGACGATAATACAGATCCTCACGAAACAACCCCTCCCTAACATCTTCAAACAGGGGTCTATTGGTTGCGGCGACAACTTTGAAGTCCAGCCGCACCGAACGATCGCTACCAATCGGCCGAAGAACCTTATCCTGCAGCACCCGCAACAGTTTCGACTGATGCGCCAGTGGCATTTCTGCGACTTCATCTAAGAACAGCACGCCACCATCTGCCTGCTCTAGTAAGCCTCGGTAGCCGCCACGTCTACTATTGGTGAACGCGCCATCCTCATAACCAAACATCTCACTTTCGAACAACTCTGATGGCAAGCTACCACAATTCACCGCAATCATGGGCCCGCCGGCATAGCGGCTGTGACGATGAATTTGTCGTGCGATATGCTCCTTACCCGTACCCGACTCACCCATAATCAGAATCGCACCATGAGCCATGGCATAGGTTTGCGCGAGTGCCGCTACTTGCCCCATTTTGGGCGACCTCACCACAAAATTGGTTTCTGCTGCCGAAGATGACTGACGATCGCTGCTCTGTTCTCGCGCTCGGTAACGTACCAAGTAACCTAACAGATGATCATTTGACTCTACTGCATCAACAATCTGCAGCCATCGCTGCTGTCCAACCGTCACCCAGCGCTCGGTATGCAGGGTTTGGATATCATTCAGATGCCATAACTTTCTGAGCGCACTGTTCAGGCGGGCTGGAACACCGAGGCTCTCAAGTGCCCTCTGATTCGCCTCGATAATGGCATTATTCGAGTCTAGGAACAGTATCATGTCGTCGGACTGTTCCAGCAGGTGACGCTGAAGCGATTGCTGCCGCGCCGCCACCAGTGACCGCTGAGCCACCATGAGTGCGCTCTCGATCATTTCTTCAGCAGACTCACGACTGTACAGCAGTATCGAAGGGATGCCCTCTTGTTCGGCGAGATGACAACTAAAACTCGGGCCCACGACGACATCAGGCTTCTCAGAAAGTGATAAATAAAACTGCTCAGAGGCTTCATCAGACGTAAAGTAGTGCCGGTGAATCAGCTCAACCCCCAAGAAATCACTCAGGTGCGTCATCAACTGAGCCTGAGCACTCCCAGGATCTGCGTACGTGAACAAGTGGATTCTTGGTGCCACTCGCTTCGCTTTTAGGCAAGCCAGAATAATATCAGCGTCACGAACGGGCTGACTTACCACGGGAACGGCGAGTGTGCTGGACAGATATGCAGCATTCGCACCGGCGCTAATGATGACGTCGGGGTGATAGCGGTCAACCAGCCCCCGATAATCCATTTTGCTCGAAGCAACTGAGTCGTGAAACGAGAAATGGGCTCTGTTTGAATCACCCCCAATCACTGAGTGAACGAGTTCACTAAAGCGCCGGAAACCGAGCACCAGAATGCGCGGTTTAATCGCAAGATCACGATCGCTCACAAGTGACCTCCTATCTGTCGCAAGTGATCCATAGCTTCACTTAAACTCACCACTTCCGCGTACTTAGCGTTCATATCATGCAAGTTAGCGTCTTGAGCCGTCAGATTTCTATCCCCAACCCCTTCTTTGACCACCCAAACACGATAATTATGCGACAAGCCATCGACCACGGTGGCTCGCACACAACCGCTCGTGGTCAGGCCAATGACCACCAGTGAATCGATGTCATGGGTGTTTAGGTACTGAGCTAAATTCGTTCCCGCAAACGCACTGGGAAACTGTTTTTCAATCACAGGCTCGTGACCGGTGGGAGACACTCTGGCATCAATCTCGACCCACCGACTGCCGCGTTGCAAAATATCGAGACTCGGCAACCGCTCTCGAAACACCGAAGCTTGCTCTGGTGAGTCATACACCACCGTGGTGTAAATCACGCTCAAGCCGGCGCTTCGAAACGCCTGTATTAGCTCTGCAGCAGCGTCAACCGTCGCGCCAAACTCACCACCGAGTGGTGAGTCTGGCTGCGTAAATCCATAGCTCATATCGACCACGATAAGTGCCGGATTCAGTAACAGATCGAGCCTGCGCCGAGCGAGATCAGTCATCCGTTTTACCGCGCTTTATTCCGAAACACGGGGGTCTCAGGTGCGGGCAAATGCGTCTCGACCAGACATCGCGATTTGATCTCTTCGATCGTACCGCCAAAGTTGAAGATCTCGGTGATCTCGCCGCGCTCAGTTGCAAGAGACTGCCTCAGCCGTTCGGTCGCGCTCGTATCCACTGCGCCAGAATCAGCGATCACGACTCCGTAACGCTTGGCACCATCGCGCGAAACCAGACCACGTCTGACATCTAAAGCAACCAATTCAGGAGAGCGAGCTAGAGGATCACCCCAGCCACCACCGCCCCAAGTATTAAAATACAGAATATCTCCCGCTTTGACCTTGATGTCTTCGCACTTGGCAGGCAACCATTCTTCGCTACCATCGACTCGAACTAAACGCTTGGTCGAGCGCATACCAGGATCTCCGCCATTGACTCCCCACGGATAGGTCATCCAGCGCTCATCGTGAATACCTACTTCGCCATCCACTAAAAATCGGTAGGCAACCGACAGACCGTTGCCACCACGATGAAGCCCAGCACCACCGGAATCCGGAATAATCTCGTAACGCTCAATGCGCAGCGGGAAATAGCTCTCGATAAACTCGTTGGGCACATTGGTGAAGCCTGGCCAGAGGCTGTGTCCATCTGGGCCGTCACCTACGGGTCGACCCGGAACACCACCGAAGCCGATCTGGAACAGCTGGAACCACTCATCGCCTTTACCTTCGCGAGTGTCATAGCCAGAAAAGAACAAGTGCGGAGAATCAGAGAACCCAGCAGCATTCAGCAAATCGTTAGGAGCGCCCATACCCAGTAAAGCACCCAGCACATCGAAAATACGCCCAAGCGCATGAGTACGGCCGGACAAGGCTGCTGGATAACGTGGCTTCAGCAGAGTGCCTTCAGGAATACGCACATCGACCAGATCGTAGAAGCCATCATTGAAGGCGATTTGTGGGTCTACAATGTTGATCGTAAACGAGCCGAAGAACATTTTGAACATGTCTTCATTGAGGAAGAAGTTCACCGAACTTTGCGCCTGCGGTGAGGTTCCCTCGAAATCGAAAATGGCTTTATCGCCTTCTCGCCACATGGTGCAGTGAATTTTATAAGGACCCATCCCCATACCGTCATCGCAGAGATAATCGGTAAACTCCCTCTTTTCTTCAGGAACGATCATTGCGATCACTGCTTTCATCGCGTCGTAGTTGCGTTGCAACATGACGTCCATGGTAGAGGTAAAGACATCGTCGCCAAAACGCTCAGCAATCTCAACACAGCGCTTCGCAGCAGTGTTACACGCAGCAACCAAGGCGTTTAAATCGAATCGATTCCACTGCGAGGTGCGAACGTTGTGCAATACCAACTCCAGTAGGTCGTGCTGCAATACGCCTTTTTTGTAGAGCTTAACAGGTGGGATTCGGATACCTTCTTGGTAGATCGTTGTCGCGTTGATTGGGATCGACCCCGGTACCATACCGCCATTGTCGGACATGTGCCCAAACATAGCAGACCACGCGATGTGTCGACCGTCCTTGAATACGGGTACTAACACCAACCAGTCAGGCAAGTGAGATACCGCTGCATTACACAAGTAAGGATCATTGGTGAGAATCACGTCACCCTCTTCGATCTCGGCATCAAAAACCGACAGAAAGGGACCAATGAAGGAGCCGAACTGGCCGACCACCATCTTTCCATCTTTGTTGGCGATCATTGGGAAACAGTCTCCCTGCTCCCGAATACCGGGCGACATGGCTGTTCTAAACAGGACGGCATCCATCTCTTCGCGCGCATTCTTAAGCGCGTTCTCGATAATATCCACAGTCACGCTTTCGACCTCGATAGACTGAAGAGGCGTGCTATTAGTCTCGATAATTGTAGCTGGCATAATTAGGCTCCTTGGCTCGAAGCGACGGGTTCAATAAGCAGATTACCAATGTGATCTGTGCGAGCTTGG
>CBFHJC010000107.1:0-6872 GCA_965656045.1 Aequoribacter sp. | reverse complement strand
CGCCACCCGGTATGTCCGGCTTTTCGTCACTTTATAGAGCCAGAAACCACTTCTTCGATGATCGATTAGATGCCCTCATTGCGGCACAATATGAGGTTTAAATAATACTGATGCCAAAGCCACATAGCACATAAAAGTAAGCTCTCAGAGATATGGGAGGGTTGCTTAAATGCCCGGCGCTGGTTAAGGGTGGCCACCGTCAGAGGTTCTCCTTATCTTCGATGCATGCTACTCTCTTTAATATTAAAAAATAATAATATTAAGGAGATTGCTATGCCTCGTTCATTTTACGCCGTTGCCCTTGTTGTAGGTATGGTCACTCTGAGTGGCTTTGCGAAAGCGACCGATCGATATAAGCCTTTTATTCACGCCTTTACCACGCCCGAGTCAGTGACTGAAACCGTTGCACAGGTACAAGCCAAGCTAGAGCGAGCGGGACTGACGCTGGTTGGACATTATGTGTTAAACACGGATTCAGAAGTTCTTGTGGCGACTAATGACATGCTTCGAGGCTTGTCATTGGAATCTCGCCTGAGCGGATTCGCTTCAACCCTTCGTGTCTCAGTTAACGCGACTGAGGGAGGCACACAAGTGAGCTACGTCAATCCTGACTATCTGCAGCGCGCTTATCGAATAGAGACCGATTTAAGTGGGCTTGCCAAGACGCTTGAGGACGCACTCGGCCGTGAAGCTGAATTCGGGTCCGAAAAGGGTCTCACGGAGAAGAAACTGGCAAAATACCGCTATACCTTTGGGATGGAGCAGTTTGATGATGTATACCAGTTGGCGGAATTTCCGAACCAAGACGAGGCGTTGAGTGCTGTCCGGGCAGGGCTAAACGCGGCCGACAGTCATGTCAAAGCGCTATATGAGCTACCGCTTAGCCGACCAAATACTGTAATCTTCGGGGTCTCGATGTCGTCTGAAGATGAGCAAGGTAAGTACTATGATGACCAGTTTCAAATGTCGATTGTCGATTTTACGCCGATGAAATCAACTGCGTATCTTCCTTATCAACTTCTCGTTATTGATGGGGCGGTCGTTGCCCTCCATATGCGATTTAGGATGGCAGTGCACTTCCCTGATCTTAAAATGATGGGCAAGCACAGTTTTATGACTTTGATGCCGAGTCCAAGTGCTATCGAGAAGGCTCTGGGCGCGGCGGTTAATACGCCCTGAGTCTCGATGCGTCACGTCCTATAGTCTGCAAAAACTGTGGCGCCTCTCTGTGCGGACTCTATTGCTCGAATTGTGGTCAAAAAGACACCGTTTGGCCTCAAAGTGTATTTGAGTTTGTAGGTGAAATCATCGAAGCATTTAAGCATACTTGATTCAAGGATATGGACTAAGCTCGCATTTCAAGAGCTGCTCTGGGATGATCTGAGTCAGCTTTTACGTGCCGAATCTTGAATAAAAGAATTAAGGACTGTTATGTCGACCCGCCACCTGGTACATCCTTCTTTGCAACTTATGACCTTACCTGAAGTCGCGTTCACTATGAGTGACGAGATCCTCACGAACATGCGAATAATGCGCGCTAGTCCAATTGGCGCTGAGGCAGTAGAGCACTTAGAGGTGACATCTGAAACACTCTGGGCCACCTGTGAAGATGGACACAAAGTACGTTTGGTCATGTATCGACCTGCAAACTCTCAGAATAGACCTCTTGCCGTTATTTACCACATCCATGGCGGTGGAATGGTCATGGGATCTCCTGAGATGATGGAGGTCCGCAACAAACTTTTGGTCGATCGTTTGGGGGTTGCTGTCGTCTCAGTAGACTACCGGTTGGCACCCGAGAATCCCTATCCGATCCCACTAGAAGATTGTTATGTCGGCTTGATTTGGTTGCTGAATGAAGCGTCGAGACTGGGCATTGATGCGTCTCGTGTGGTCTGCTTGGGTGAGAGCGCGGGTGGTGGACTGGCGGCCGGACTCGGTTTGTTGCTTCGCGATCGGGCTGGCCCATCTCTGCTTGGACAGTATTTGATTTATCCGATGATCGACGATCGCACCGGATCGACCCTTGATCCAGCGCCCATAGTGGGTGAATTTATTTGGAATCGGGCATCCAATCGGTATGGGTGGACCTCGTATCTGGGTTATGAACCTGGTGGTGCTGATGTGCCAATCTATGCGGCTCCCGCTCGCGCTGAAGATCTTTCGGGTTTGCCAGCAACCTTCATGTATACCGGTTCGTTGGATTTATTTTTGGAGGAAGACATCGATTTTGCTAAACGGCTGTTAGTCGCCGGTGTTCCTACCGAGTTACACGTTTATCCGGGCGGTATTCACGCTTTCGAGATGGTGTCAGAGGGTCCTCTGATGGCGCAGGCCTCGACAGATCTATTGAGGTCATTGACTGATTGCCTAATCAAGAATAATGGCTCGGAGTGAATCGGACGACGATGAGCCAGATCTTTATCGCCACGGTCATGCTGGAGCTGGCCATGAAAACGTTGGCGCTCTCTTATAGCCTCAGAATTGGGTAAGGTTTTAATAAAGATAACGACTATCGCAGGAGATCAGTATGAGTAGCGAAGGCTCAATTTCGACCGAGGTTATCGGTAAAGTGTTCTTAATCGGGCTCAATCGGCCTGAGAAATATAATGCCTACACGCCGACCATGGCCAAACAATTGGTAGAGGCTTTTACTCGACTTGATGAGGATGATTCACTTTGGGTAGGTCTGATTCACGCGCATGGAGATCACTTCACCGGTGGTCTCGATTTGCCAAAGTGGACTACTGCGCTTGGAGAAGCCAGCGGTGTGAGTCGGCCTCGTGTTGGGTGTGACCCCGTTGGGCTGGGTCGGGCGTGTCGAAAGCCGGTTATTTCGGCGGTCAAAGGCATTACCTATACGTTTGGCATAGAGCTGGCCTTAGCCGGCGATATTGTCATTGCTGCCGACAACTGTCGGTTTTCGCAGCTCGAACCCGCGCGAGGTATTCACGCTACCGGCGGTGCGACGTTCCGGATTACCGAGAGAGCAGGATGGGGTAATGCGATGTATCACCTGCTCACGAGCGATGTGTTTGATGCGCAAGAGGCTTATCGAATTGGTCTGGTGCAAGAAGTTGTGCCGGTTGGGCAGGAGTATGATCGCGCCTTGGAATTGGCCCAGCATATCGCAAATACTCAGGCACCGCTCGCGATACAGGCAACCAAGGCGAGTGCTCGACGATATTTACACGAAGGTGTGCAGTCGTGTATCGAGGCGCTAGATACCGTGCAGGCCGAGCTCATGCTGAGTGAAGATGCGCAAGAAGGGGTTCGCTCATTCGTAGAGCGACGGCAAGCCACGTTTCAAGGGCGCTAACGCGGCGGTTTTGGGCTGATGTATTGCACTCCCAATCAGCTGCGTTACACTCATGGGTCACCTTAAAGATAGAGAGAGTACGATGCGGATTACTGGGTTATTGTTGTGGTGCTTGTTTGCTGTCAGTGGGGCGGTTGGCTCAAATCAAACCTTCGATCGACTCGAATTTTACAAGTATCTACACGCGAATCCCGAGCTCTCTTTTCAAGAACAGCAAACTGCCAAGCTGTTGGCCAAAACTTGGCGAGAAGCCGGGTTTGAGGTCACTGAGGGAATCGGCGGATACGGTGTGGTTGGACTCCTGCGCAATGGCAATGGCCCCACGGTGATGCTGCGGATGGATACTGATGGTCTGCCGGTAGAAGAGCAGACTGGGCTTGCCTATGCGAGCAGGGCTCGGGCTGTTGAACAGAACGGGCAGGAAGTGAGTGTGATGCACGCTTGCGGCCATGATGTACATATGACAGTGGGCACTGAGACGGCCCTAAATTTAGCCCAGCGTCGAAATGAGTGGCAAGGCACCTTGATGGTCATTGCTCAGCCGGCCGAAGAGCGCGGAGCAGGGGCAAAAGCCATGCTGAACGAGGGGCTATTTGAACGCTTTGCAAAACCTGATTTCAACGTATCGCTGCACACTTTGGCGACGTTGCCGGCGGGGCAAGTCGGCTATGTCTCTGGCTGGATGATGGCCAACGTTGATTCGGTCGATATCCATTTAAAGGGGGTGGGTGGCCATGGCGCATACCCGCATAATGCCAAAGACCCCATCGTTTTAGCGGCCTCCATTATCATGGATTTACAAACGCTGGTTTCACGAGAGATCCATCCGGTCGAGCCAGGCGTGGTGACCGTGGGCTCTATTCATGCCGGAACGAAACACAATATTATTCCAGACAATGCCATGATGCAGCTGACGGTGCGCTCTTATTCGGATGCCACCCGAGAAACACTCCTGAAGGGAATCGAGAGAATCACCCTGAAGAACGCCGAGGCTATGGGTTTTGAGGGCGATTTGTCTCCTCTGGTTGAGATCAAAGACGAATACACACCCGCCTTGTGGAACGATCCCGCTCTGGTTGAGCGAAGTGTGGCTGTGATGAAGACCGCGATAGGAGATGCTAACGTCATCCCAGTGACGAAAGAGATGGGTGGGGAAGATTTTGCCCGTTATGGGCGCACAGCAGACAAGATTCCCAGTTTCATGATTCGACTTGGTGTCGTGCCTGGGCCGTTGTGGGAGTCTTATCAGCGGGGAGAGGCTAGCTTGCCTTCACTGCATTCTCCATTCTTCGCACCGGATCCCGCACGCTCTATTGAGACTGGCGTCAAAGCCATGACCGCGATGGCTCTGGATCTATTGCAATCGCCGCAGCGTTAACAGATCTGGTAAGGATCTTCAGGGCTTGAAACTTTGCCCGCCGGTAAAGCCCTGAAGCGTGTGTATTTGTGGTCTGCATTACCGAGTGCATAGTGCTATGATGCGCGCGTTGCGCAGATGCGCCCGCGTTTACTGAGACCTCCCGTGACCCAGCAAGCCTTTGCAAGCCTTCCCTTTCCCGCATCTTTGCTCGATAAGCTCGAGCAGATGGGTTATCGCAGCATGACACCCATTCAGAGTGCCTCGCTACCTGTGAGTCTCGCTGGTAAGGATTTAATCGCTCAAGCTAATACGGGAAGTGGTAAGACTGCCGCGTTTGGATTAGCGCTGTTATCCAAGCTAAACCCCCGGTTTTTTGGAACTCAGGCACTGGTCTTATGCCCAACGCGCGAGTTGGCAACGCAGGTGGCTCAAGAGCTGAGAAAACTGGCCAGTTACCAGCAGAATATCAAAGTGGTGGTCCTTTGCGGTGGTCAGGGGATAGGCCCGCAGATTGGATCTTTGGAACATGGCGCGCACATTGTGGTCGGAACGCCTGGGCGTATTCAAGATCACCTTAACAAGAACACCTTGACCTTATCCGACGTGAATACGGTGGTGCTCGATGAAGCTGACCGTATGCTCGAGATGGGTTTTGTTGATGCGATCGATTCGATTCTGTCGGTGACCCCATCAACCCGGCAAACGCTACTATTTTCGGCAACGTATCCCCCTGATATCGAGCGTCTCAGCCAGAAATATCAATCTAATCCCACGCGGGTTACGGTAGTAGCTGAGACTGATGAAGGGACGATTGACGAGCGTTTGTTTGAAGTGACGCGCGATTCCAAAGGCGCAGCGCTATTAGCAATTATTCGTCATTTCCGACCGGAATCGAGCGTTCTCTTTTGTAATACCAAGCAAAGTGTTCGCGAGACCGTTGAGTTGTTGAGATCGGCGGGGGTGAGTGCCGATGCGCTGCACGGTGACATGGAGCAACGTGATCGCGATCAGGTGTTAGTGAGATTCAAACAAAAGAGCATGCAAATTCTAGTGGCATCCGATGTTGCAGCGAGGGGTTTAGATGTTGACGACTTATCGTTGGTCATCAACGTTGATATGCCGCGTGATGTCGATGTTTACACACATCGCATCGGGCGCACCGGTCGGGCAGGGAAGTCGGGGTTGGCCGCAAGTTTAGTGGAACGGTCCGAGCAGTACAAAGTGGATCAGATTGGTACTCAGTTACAACGCAAGCTGCATCTTGAGTCCTGGCAGGCACTCCCTGTGAGTGACCAAGCTCTCGCAGGCCCTTCTCATCGCACGGTGGCTGTGAACTTGGGGCGACGTCAAAAGATTAGACCCGGGGATCTGGTGGGGGCTTTCGTCAATCAGTTGCAAGTTCCTGCAGAGGCGCTGGGCAATATCACCGTGTCAGATAATCAGTCGTTCGTGGCCATTGCGGCCGACTCCATTTCTAAAAATCTGCAGCCGGTCGGTGACCTGAAGATCAAGGGCCGCAGTGCTCGTGTCCGCGTACTTCGCTAGGATAAATCTGCAAATCGGCTGCAAAGATCGCAAAGATGTCGAACCTCCGGTTCTCGTCCGGCGCTGAATTCTGTGTGGTATTGAGCTGCAGTGCTGTTCTACTGTATGAGCGTTTATCATGGTACCGGAGGCCGGACTCGAACCGGCACGCTTTTAAGGGCATCGGATTTTGAATCCGACGTGTCTACCAATTTCACCACTCCGGCATAGAGGGGAACTGCGAGCACGTGTCGCAGGGCGCGGATTATAGCAAGGCGCATCGAAAGTGCAATCATTGCCGTCTCGTTTCTGCTGAGTTCAAGCAAAAGTTGGCGCATGGTGCTAATCGAGGGTAAACTGCGCGCCCGCGTCAGCGCACCCGCTTGGCGTTTTATTCTGAGTACCTAGAGAGAAAAGATTATGGCAATACTGGTAAAGAAAACCGCAGCACACAAAATATTTAAGCGTAAAGATGGTCGTTACTCGGTCACTACGCTCAAAGGCCTAGCAGTTAACGGTGATGAAAAAGCAGAGATTTTGCTAGCAGAGGGTTTGATTCAAGTAAACTTAGCAGCGAAAGCACCTGTTGAGGAAGCACCTGCAGAAGAAGCACCTGCAGAAGAAGCACCCGCTGAAGAGGCTCCTGCAGAAGAAGCTCCCGCTGAAGAA
>CBFHJC010000106.1:0-6995 GCA_965656045.1 Aequoribacter sp. | reverse complement strand
TTTCAACAAATTACCCTTTATTTTTACCCATAAAGAGTTTTATTACCTAATTTATATGTTATTATTCGAGCTAAAATCTATATATAGAATTCAAGGTAGTGACTATGAAGATCGACCGAATCGACATTAAAATTCTGCAGCGACTGCAGTCTGACGCGCGCCTCTCGAATCTGGATCTCGCCGAGCAAATAGGGCTCTCGCCAACCCCATGTGCCCGACGGGTCAAGCATCTCGAACAAGAGGGTTATATCAAACGAGCTGTGACGCTGCTCGACAAAGATAAACTGGGGCTGAAATTAACGGCTTATATCGGAATTACTATGGATCGACACACGCCGGAGCGATTCGAACAGTTCGAATCGCACATCCGAGACTACCCAGAAGTGGTCGAATGTAGCGTAGTGACCGGGCAGAGCGCCGACTACCTAATCAAGGCGGTGGTGCCAGACATGCAATTTTATGAGCAATTCTTGCTCGGACGACTAACACGAATCCCCGGGGTTGCCGGGGTTCACTCAAGCTTTCAGCTGCGTGAAGTGATCCAGCGCACCGAGCTACCACTGGATAATTTAAGCTAAATTAGCGGGCAGGCCGTGCTATAGTCAGCGCCAGATGAATCCGAGCTCTCCTCCACCGCAGTCCACCCAACCCCGCTGGTTTTTGCCCTTACTAGCGGGGTCCGCAGCAGTGGCTCCGTTGAGCGTTGATATGTATCTGCCCGCCATCACCGCGATGGCAGAAAGCTTAGATGCCTCAATTGCCCAAATGCACCTGAGCCTGAGCGGCTACTTAATCGGTTATGCTCTGTTTCATTTACTCTGCGGTCCTCTTGCCGACAGCTTCGGCAGAAAAACGCTTTTGATCAGTGGCTTCGGTTTATATGTTGTGGCATCGATTGGCTGTGCTCTGGCGACCGACATTGACACCCTTATCGCATTCCGTATCCTTCAAGGCGTTGGTGGCTGCGTCGGACCAACCCTTGCCAGAACAATCGCACGAGATGTCTACGGCCCAGTGGGGGCCGCAAGAGCCATCTCGATAGTGGCAATGCTGATGGCTGTAGCACCTGCTGTCGCGCCACTGGCAGGTGGCTTTGTCTTGCTCGTTTGGGAATGGCCATTTATTTTTTATTGCCTGGCTGTTTACGGTGCGATCAATGGCGTACTCATTGTCTGGCTGCTCGAAGAAACTGTGCCGGTAAAACAAAGGTTCGCTCTGCAACCGATTGTCGCAAACTATCGTGAATTAATTCGGCATCCGAGCTTTCTCCAGATTGCAGCTGGGGCCTCTTTAAACTATTCCGCGCTAATGATCTTTTTACCTTCAGCCCCGTTCGTATTCATCACCCTAATGGGGCTGGCACCCCAACATTTGGCTTTTGTATTCGTCGCGACCGTGGCGGGCTATATTGTAGGCAGCGCGCTGTCAGCCCGCCTCAGTTACCGTTTCGCTTCGGAAAAGATTATGCTTGGGGGCTCGCTACTCTCTGTTGTTGCGACCACGGCTATGGCGGCAGGCTATTGGTCTGCACCCGACACCCCCGCAGCGCTGGTCGCGCCAACTATGTTTTACTCAATGAGCCTTGGAATGGTGCAACCCCACGCGATGGCTCTTGCGCTGCGTCCTTTTGGCCACATAGCGGGCACCGGATCCTCGTTGTTCGGCTTCATTCAAATGAGCTGTGCTGCTTTTGTAAGTGCCGCCGTCGGGCATTATTTAACCGATAGCGCCTGGCCTATGCTCATAGGAATGGTGTCTGTCACCGTGCTTGCGCTGATCACTCTTCAACTAAGTGCTCGCTTAAAAAGGCATTGTTAACAATTCCCTTTTTGTCCGTCCGATTTTTGTTTACACCATAATCGCCCTTTTATAGACTCGATCGAGCCCTGGTACAACAGTGCCTAAAAAAGGTTCCCAGGTGCGTAACTTCATAATAAACAATAATCAGAGGTATCAGCTTATGTTGAAAGCACCAAAAAGAATGGCGAGATCAGCGTCAACTCCGATCCGCGCAGCGTTGCTACCGATTTGCCTAGCAGTTTCGATGTCTGTGGTGGCACAGGGTAATAGCGAACTCGAAGAAGTTGTCATCACCGGTAGCTACATCAAATCTACAGGCGAAGACGAAGCATCGCCAGTTGAGGTGCTTTCTTCTGACTACATCACCAACACCGGCGCGGTAGACGTTGGTGAGTTAACCAGCAAGCTATCGGTAAGCTCAGGTACTGAAAATAATCCCGATTCGTTTACCTCCGGGGAAACACAGGGCACGACCAACATTAACTTACGCGGGCTAGGCCTGACATCGACCTTGGTATTAGTGAACGGCAAACGACAAACCGTGGCCGCCACTGTAGCGAATGATGGTAGTGTTTTCGTCGATACCAGCACAATTCCGATGGCCGCTCTAGAGCGTGTCGAAATTCTAAAAGAGGGTGCTACCGCAACCTATGGATCAGATGCCGTTGCAGGTGTAGCTAACTTTATCTTGCGCAAAGACGTTGAAGGTATCGAAATTTCCTCTGGTTACGAAGAAATTAGCGATGGCGGTGCAGGCAAAACCGATCTCAATATCCTGGCGGGCTTTGGTAACGACAAGACTCGTTTCACCGTTGCCGCCACAATGATCAGCCAAGATCCGCTTAGCTCAGCGGAACGTCCCTACACGACTGAAAACGCCGTGAGTACCCTCGGCCGAAGCTTCCTATTGTTCGCACCTTCTACCGTCGCTTCGGGGCCTTATGCCGGCACTTACGCTCCTTTTGCCACCGTTGGCGATGCCAATTGTGTCGCTAATGGTGGCGTTGTGGGCACACCCTTTGTTCCCGCTGGCGGCTTTGGGCCGGGCACAGGCGGTGGTTCGAAGTGTGGCTTCTTATACGGGCCTCGTTTTAACCTCGTGAATGAAGAAGAGAAATCGCAGTTTTATATAAACATGACTCATGAGTTGTCGGAATCTCTCAGTTTAACTGCCGAGCTGGGTGGCACACATCACGAAGTCAAAGATAACCCTCAGTCGCCTTCTTACCCGAACTTATCGTTCCCAACCATCCTACCCGGGCAAGCCGGCAACCCCTTTGGTGTCCCCGTGCGCTGGTATGGTCGACCTCTGGGTTCAGAAGCACCCTCGGCAGACGCGCCTCGCGAAAGTCAAACCTTGCGCGCCTCTCTTGAACTCGAAGGCGCCTTGGATAATGGCTGGAACTGGATGGGTGCATTCACCTATTCCGAAAGCGATAGAGAAGCCTACCAACCTGATACGATAAGCTCACGGCTTGATGCTGCATTGGCAGGGGTTGGTGGCGCTAGCGGCAACGAAACTTTTAATGTGTTCGATCCAAGCGCCAACTCCCAAGCGCTCATTGATTATATTAGTCATCTAACCTACACCAACCGTGTCACAGAAATGATGGTGGCAGATTTCGTGGTCAGCGGAGAGCTATTTGAGATGGCAGCCGGCCCAGTGGGTTTTGCGGCAGGGGCTCAATGGCGCGACGAGAGCTACAGCGTTGTGCGCGACGAAATCTATACCCAAACTCTCGATGCTAACGGTGCAACGATTCCCGCTGATTTGATCTTCCTTGGGGGCGGCTTACCCGTCGACGAATCGAGAAGTGCGTATGCTCTGTTTGCAGAAGCGAATATCCCACTATCCTCATCTCTCGAGGCCAGTGTTGCGGTTCGCTACGAAGACCTGAGCACCGATAGCAGTATCGATCCAAAGCTGTCGCTGCGATGGCAGGCCACTGATTCTCTGGTACTACGTGCATCAGCTTCGTCAGCGTTTAGAGAGCCTTCACTGGTTCAGATCTATAACCAAGACACCTCATTACAGGGTTTAGTGGATCCTCTCGTGGGTGGTGGCGCATTGTTTGTCCGAGTGAACACCAGTGGGAACGAAAGCCTTAAACCTGAGACTTCGACGAACTTCAACGTGGGTGCGGTATATACACACTCAGATAATCTTACCTTCAGACTCGACTACTGGAGCTTCGATTATGAAGATGTGATTACTGTCGAAAATGCGCAAGGTAAACTCAACGCAGACCCAACAGGCGATTTTGTTCTACGAGGACCTTCAGGTGCACTTAACGGTGTTAACACTGAGTATTTGAACGCCCAAGAAGTGAATACTGACGGCATTGACATTGCTGCCGACTGGTCTATTTTCTCGGATATCGGTGAAATAGGCGTAAGGCTATCGGCAACTCGCTTTCTGAACTACGAGATCCCTTGTGCTGGCGCCAATGCCAGAGGATGTACTGGTAATACTGGCACGCAAGATGTCGTTGGCTACTTCAACTACGATAACTTCGCGCGCTCCATGCCGGAGACCAAAGTGAATGCGTCGTTAGACTGGACTCGAGATAGCCACAAACTGGCTCTGATGGCGTTCTATACCTCAGGCTATGAAACCAGCCGGCCGATTGCGCCTGATGCCGCAGCCAATGGTTACACGAGCAGCATTGATTCATGGCTGACGCTGGATCTGCAGTATGCCTACTCATTCAGCCTCTCTGGTACCGATGCCGTGCTGACACTTGGTGCGAAGAACTTAACCGATGAAGATGCGCCAGCATTGTATGATGCGGCCAACTTTAGCTTTGACCCCAAGCATCATGATCCACGCGGTCAGATCTTGTATGGACGCATCAAACTAGCGTTCTAAGCGGTTTAAGCCAAACCGGCAACCATAATGAGAAGGGGGCAATTGCCCCCTTTTTTTGCGCCCAAATCGGCTCCTGCCGATTTGTCGAACTCCTACGTTCGAGCTCTTTCAGAACACCAAACCAAAAAACCCCCTAAAAAGGGGGCTTTGTGGTTTGGCCCGCCCGGAGAGATTCGAACTCCCGACACCCAGGTTCGAAGCCTGGTGCTCTATCCAGCTGAGCTACGGGCGGAGGCGTGCAGTATAGGGAATTCAAACGAACAGCGCTAGACCAAAAAAAACAAGCCCACAAAAAATCAGCTATTTCCGACACCGTCGCCTTCAGGAAATGACAACAAGCCGAGAAGTTCTTTATAGTAGCAGCTTCGTTACATCTCCCAATCGACGAGACATCTTTATGAAGATAGGCATTATTTCTGGCAGCCATCGCCAAGACTCACAAAGTGCAAAAGTCGCGCATTATCTGAGTAAGCTACTCATCACACAGCATTCGGATACACAGGCCTGGATTCATGATCTAGGGCAACAACCTCTGCCGATGTGGGATGAAGCATTGTTTAGCGGGGGCGCTCACTGGGAGCCCCTGCAGATTCTGAAGCAACGCTGCAATGAAGCCGACGCATTCATTATCATCGCGCCAGAGTGGCACGGAATGAGCCCAGCGGCGGTTAAAAACTTCTTTCTGGTACTCGGCAACGGCGGTGAACTAGCACACAAGCCCGCCTTGCTCGTTTCCTTGTCGGCATTGAATGGAGGCGCTAACGCTATCAGTGAACTGAGAATGAGCAGTTATAAAAACTCCCGCATTTGCTACATCCCCGAACAACTCATTGTGCGGAACGTAGCCGGAGTCTATAACGAAGATGACGCAGCCAATCACCCTGAAGAACATCCCTATTTTGTAGAGCGAGGTACTTATGCGCTCTCACAACTGCGTGAATATGCTATTGCGCTGCGACAAGTAAGGTTGAGCGGTTTCGGCGATCTGACCGCGTATCCGAATGGTATGTAATTTGTGTGCTACCGCTCTAGCTCGAGCACTTCGCGGTAGCGTTTAAAAACAGCTGCAGGCGCGCCTCGACAGAGGCGCCGATCTTAATTCAACGCCTTTCGCTCCTTCTCTATGAGCGCGTTGGCTATTTTCAGCATATTCGCCTGAGAACCCGCCTTCCTAGTCGAGATGCGATATTTGCCATTAACAACCAATTCTGGCGTGCCAGTGATTTTGGCAGCACGCATAATCGACTCGGCCTTCCCAATCTGCGCGTTCACACCAAAAGAGGCGAACGCTTTATCAAAATCGGCACTCGATACACCTTGTGACGCGAACAACTCCTGGATCTGCTTCTTTGTGCCGAGCGGGTTGCGGTCAACATGCATCGCCTGAAAAATCGCTTTATGCATCGTATCGCCCAAACCAAGCGCCTCAACGGCAAAGAACATTTGAGCGTGGAGCTTCATAGTGCCATTCCAAATCGCTGGAGAACCCTGAAAATCGACGTCATCGCTCAGAGACTGTTTCCACGCGGCAAGTAAGGGCTCAAAGGTAAAGCAATGCCCGCAACCGTACCAAAAGAACTCTCTCACTTCGATCTTATCGGGATTGGCGACTCGGAAGGGTGGGCTGAGAACATCGTAATCTTCACCCGCAACATAATTCTGCCCCGCCGCGGTCACACTGAATGCGAAAAGCAAAGCACCGATCAAGCTTACCCACTGATTCTTCATAGTTGAATCCTCTAATTCTAAGTCATTGGACATTTGCAAGCGTAAGAGGTTCCCACACCACCTCTGCTATAGCCATAAAAAAAGCGGCTTACGCCGCTTTAAAAGGCTAATTGCATTCATTTTAAGCCGGCTATGTAACTCGAGACCGCATCGATTTGCATATCCGACAAACCCCGTGCGTTGGCGCGCATTACCATCGTGTCGCCATCATTCGTTCGGCCGCTGGGATCCTCAAAACCTTTTCTATACATGATCAACTGTGACTTGGTGTAATCAGCATGCTGGCCCGCCAGGCGCGGAAACCCTGCTAGCGCATTCCCGTGGCCAGTCGGTCCATGGCAAGCCATACAAGCTGCAACCCCAGTCTCTGCATATCCTGCGCGGTAAATGCGCTCACCCAAAGCCAGCTTCTCAGGGTCAGCCTGAGAACCAGACATAGACTGATCCGCATAATACGCCGCCATGTCTGCTAGCTCTTGATCAGTTTTGGTATCAAGCAAGCCTACCATCGTAGCGATCGGCCTCGCACCATCGCGAATGTCGCGGAGCTGCTTGTATAAATACTTTTCGCCCTGGCCCGCAAGTTTCGGGAAACTTG
>CBFHJC010000105.1:0-7041 GCA_965656045.1 Aequoribacter sp. | reverse complement strand
CTTAAGGCCCTGGGCCTCGATAATCTCGGCGACTTCCCCCTGCCCCTGCCATAGCGCGTCAAACACCTGCTTAGCCATTTTGCTCGACAACGTGTTGTCTTTGATCCGCGCGATCAACTCCCCGAGCTGTTGAGCTGTTACCGGATTCTGATCCAGCCCGAAGCCCGCCGCGTTTAATTGCCCCATCAGTTCAGACAAAATCCAGTTAGCAGTCAACTTGGGATCCTGGCAAATGCGCGTCACCTGCTCAAAATAATTGGCCATTGTTTGGCTTTCACACAGCGCGTTCGCATCGTAGTCACTCAGGCGATACTCGTTTTTAAACCGCAATCGTTTGGCTTTTGGGAGCTCTGGCAGCGAGGCCTCGATTTCTTTAATCCAAGCCTCACTGAGCTCGACTGGCAGCAAGTCGGGATCTGGGAAGTAGCGATAGTCGTTCGCAATCTCCTTAGACCGCATCGCACGTGTTTCATCAAGTTCAGAGTCATACAGGCGAGTCTCTTGAAGAATGGTGCCACCTTCTTCCAAGATGTCAGCTTGGCGCTCTATTTCGCTGTGAATCGCGCGCTCCACAAAACGGAACGAGTTCACGTTCTTTATTTCTGTGCGCGTTCCGAGTTTATCGCTACCCTTTGGACGCAGTGATAAGTTGATGTCACATCGCATTGAGCCTTGCGACATATCGCCGTCAGAGATACCTAAGTAGGTTACGAGGGTATGCAACGCTTTCAGATAAGCGACCGCTTCGGTGGCACTGCGGATATCAGGTTCGCTCACAATTTCTAAGAGCGGTGTCCCAGCGCGGTTAAGATCAATACCCGAAGCTCTCGGGATAGCCTCATGGAGCGACTTCCCAGCATCCTCTTCCAGATGAGCGCGGGTAATGCCGATGGTTTTTTCAGAGCCATCGGGCAGGGTAATGATAAATTCGCCTCGGCCGACAATGGGCTGTTCGAATTGACTGATCTGATACCCTTTGGGGGAGTCGGGATAAAAATAGTTTTTGCGATCGAACACCGAGCGACGACATACTTCAGCGCCAATACCAAGCCCAAATAGCACCGCGTAGCGCACCGCCTGTTCATTGAGTACGGGCAGCATTCCCGGCATCGCGAGATCGACGGCGTTGGCCTGGGTGTTCGGCTCTGCGCCAAATTGAGTGGCACTCCCCGAGAAAATCTTCGATTGGGTTGCGAGCTGCAAGTGCACTTCTAAGCCAATGACAACATCCCAGTTCATCGTGCGATCTCCGCATGCAGAGCAGGTTTTCGGGTGTGCCAGTCGGTTGCTTGCTGGAACTGATGCGCTGTGCTTAGCAAGGTGGATTCGGTGAAGTGGTTGCCAATCAGCTGCAGGCCTAGGGGCCGATGATCGTATAATCCCGCTGGCATTGAAAGAGCGGGAAGCCCCGCTAGATTAACAGCTAGGGTATAAATGTCTTCTAAATACATGGCTACCGGATCGGTTGTTTTACTGCCCAACTCGAAAGCTGCACCGGGTGTCACTGGGCTGGCAATGAGATCGACTTGTTTAAAGGCTTCGGCGTAATCTTCCGCGATCAGGCGGCGTGCCCGCTGAGCTTTACCATAGTACGCATCATAGTAGCCACTTGAGAGTGAATAGGTACCTACTAAAATTCGCTGTTGTACCTCGGTACCGAATCCCTCTGATCGGCTCCTTCGATACAGATCCTGCAGATCTTTCGGGTCTTCGCAACGATAGCCATACCGAACTCCGTCGAATCGGGATAGATTGGTAGAAGCCTCGGCCGGTGCAATGATGTAGTAGGCTGGTATCGCCAGCTGGGTTTGGAAGAGATCAATCTCGACTAAGGTCGCGCCAAGAGACTCGAGTTGTTTTAGAGCGTCTTCTAGTACTTGAGCCATGATTGGGTCGAGTTGAGTATTGAAAAACTGGCGAGGTACGCCAATCTTCAGTCCTTTAACAGGCTGGTCAAGCGCGGCGACGTAATTGTCGACGGGTGCAGAGCTGGACGTTGAATCGAGAGGATCATGACCTGCGATCGCGTTTAATAGCAAGGCGCAATCTTCGGCGGTTTGAGCCATTACGCCGCCTTGGTCTAATGAGGATGCGTAAGCAACCATGCCCAATCGCGACACTCGGCCGTAGGTGGGCTTGAGTCCAGTGATACCGCAAAATGCCGCAGGCTGACGAATCGAGCCGCCGGTGTCGGTGCCTGTAGCCCCGGGACACAACCTTGCAGCGACCGCAGCAGCGGAACCGCCCGAAGAGCCACCCGGGACACAGTTCAGATCCCAAGGATTTTTAACCGCGCCAAAGTAGCTGTTCTCATTCGATGATCCCATAGCGAACTCATCGAGGTTGGTTTTTCCTAAAGTGACCGCACCGGCACCATCGAGTTGCTGTACCACAGTTGCATCGTAGGGCGGCACAAACTGCGCCAGCATCTTAGAGCCACAGGTGGTTGCTAGGCCTTTGGTGCAGAACAAATCTTTGTGTGCTATCGGAACACCTGTGAGTGGTGACTGCGTACCCGCTGCCCGTCGGAGATCTGCCTGTTGTGCTTGCTCGAGCGCGCGATGCTCGTCTGCGGTGATGAAGGCGTTAAGGGTTGGATTGAGCGCGGCAATGCTGCGCAGGTATTCCTTCGTAAGTTCGACTGCCGAAATTTCCCCCAGTTGGAGCGCTTTGGAACAGCCTGCAATGGTGGTTAAATCGCTCATTATTCGATCACCGGTGGCACGACGTAAAGCCCTTGCTGTGCGTCTGGGGCGATTGCTTGAAATTGATCTCGTTGATTGTGCTCGGTGACTTCATCTTTGCGCAACCGCTGATGCTCATCCCGCGGATGCGCCATCGGTTTAACCTCGTCTAGCGGCACAGACTGCAGTTGTTCAACCAGCGTTAGGATCTCATTAAAAGAATCGGTAACACCTTGCAGTCGCTCGGTGTCTAGTTCGAGCCTGGCAAGGGTAGCAATATCGGCAATATTCTGGGGGGTAACAGACATAAGAAAGCTCTAGTTCGGCGCAGGTCGCGGAGTTTATCACAACGCCGTCCTTGCCCAAAATCACTTGGATTGGTAGAGTACCGTTACTTGTGGATCGCAGGTAATAAAAAGGTGATACTCGGTCGGTTAGAGTCCGGCATCGCCTCTGATGGCACGCTCTGATCGCCTTGTTGTTATCCTCTACCATTACGGACTATAAATAATCATGTTCAAAAGATTGCGCGGTATGTTCTCTAACGATCTATCGATTGATTTGGGCACTGCGAATACCCTTATCTACGTGAAAGATCAGGGTATCGTTTTAAATGAGCCATCAGTGGTCGCTATCAGAATCCACAATGGTCAAAAATCGATTGAAGCCGTTGGTACCGAGGCAAAACGTATGCTGGGTCGCACACCAGGTAACATTACTGCGATTCGGCCGTTAAAAGACGGTGTGATTGCCGACTTTCAAGTCACCGAAAAAATGCTTCAACACTTTATTGCTAAGGTGCACGAGAGCAGGTTTATCCGTCCCAGTCCTCGGGTCTTGGTGTGCGTTCCCTGTATGTCGACCCAAGTTGAGCGCAGGGCGATTCGTGAGAGTGCTTTAAGCGCCGGTGCGCGTGATGTTCGTCTTATTGAAGAGCCGATGGCGGCGGCGATTGGCGCTGGGTTGAATGTTGAAGAAGCCAGTGGCTGTATGGTCGTTGATATTGGCGGTGGCACCACCGAGATTGCTATTATTTCGTTGAACGGGGTCGTTTACAGTGATTCCGTGCGAGTGGGTGGTGATCGCTTCGACGAGGCGATTATTGCGCACGTACGTCGTCGCTACGGCAGTCTGATCGGTGATGCGACAGCGGAGCGAATTAAGCAAGAAATAGGCTGTGCGTTTCCCGGTTCTGAACTCCGAGAAATTGATGTGCGTGGGCGCAATCTCGCCGAGGGGGTGCCGCGAAGTTTTGTGTTAACCAGCGATGAGATTCTAGAGGCGCTCTCTGATCCTCTTCAAATTATTGTTCAGGGGGTCAAGTCGGCACTCGAACAGTCCCCGCCAGAGCTTGCTGCTGATATTGCCGAATCTGGAGTGGTATTGACCGGTGGCGGAGCGCTCTTGAAAGATCTCGATAAGCTGATCTCTTCTGAAACCGGACTACCGGTAGTGGTGGCGGATGACCCACTGACCTGTGTGGCGCGAGGCGGTGGTATCGCGATGGAGCGGATGGATAGGCACACACTAGAATTGTTATCGAGCGAATAACAGGCGGTGTGACCCGCAGGTGTCATACCAGAGGAGAGACTGATTAAGCCTCTATTCATCAAAAGATCGCACACTGCCACTCGTGCAACGGTCACAGCCGCGCTGCTGTTGCTGGTGTTCTTGCTCGATAAATACACCACCTGGCTGGATCCCGCTCGGGAATTAGGACAAGAGACCGTCTCGACACTATATCGTTTAGCCTCTGTGCCATCGAATTTATGGGCAACTTTGTCGGCGGCAAGTCGTTCTGAAGAGGCCTTGCTGAATCAGTTAGATCGGCTTGAGCGAGAGAATTTAGTGCTGCGGGCCAGTCTCCAACAGATGGTGGCATTAAGAGCTGAGAACGCCAGCCTGAGAGCACTGCTGAACTCTGCCCCAAGAGATCGAGACGACCTGTTAGCGGCTGAGATTATCGGAGTGTCGCCAAACCCCGCCCGGCAGCTCATTACCATTAATCAGGGAAGGAAATCCAAAGTATTCACCGGGCAACCGGTGATTGACGCCGATGGTTTGTTGGGGCAGGTCACTGAGGTTTCAGAGAGCAGTGCTTTTGTCTTATTAATTTCAGATGCCGGTCACTCTGTACCCGTTCAGATTACTCGAAATTCGGTGCGTGCGGTGGCTCAGGGTACCGGTGATTTAGATCGGCTACAAATTCGGTATTTATCGGCTACGACCGATGTTCAGATAGGAGATGAGCTAGTCACCTCGGGGTTGGGTGGCCGCTTTCCTATGGGTTACCCGGTGGCTCGGGTGACTGCGGTCGATTATGACGACAGTGATAGATTCGCCACGGTGTGGGCCGCACCTACTGCGCAACTCAGTCGAACTCGTCAAGCTCTTCTGCTATTTCCAGCGCGGTCTTCAAGTGAGGGGCAAATACCCAGTGTAAGCGGCGGTAGTCAGAGCGGTGATTAGAGATCATCTTATCGTGTCGATCACTTTTTTGGTTGGATTCTGCCTGACGCTGTGGATGATCGATATCGCACACGTAGCACAGGTCATCGATTGGCTCGCGCTCATCCTCTTGTACTGGGTGGTTGCACTCCCTGCGCGCGTTGGGTTTAGTTATGCCGTTGGTGCAGGTCTTGTTCTTGATTTACTCAACAATGCGCCATTGGGACATAACGCCATGGTTTTCTGTGTCGTGGTTGTGTGCGCCCAATTGACTTATTTAAGACTGCGCAAGTTAGATATGCTGTCGCAAATTGGGGTGGTGTTTTTGGTGATTGGTGTTGCTCATTTTGTGGACACTTGGCTCAATTTGGCAGCGGGGTATGAGTCAAACTCCGTATCACCGATAATCACTGGTTTGCTCAGTGCGGTGATGTGGCCAGCCGTGCTCTCTGTGCTGCGGCGATTCCGTCGTTATCATGGCATGACGGAATGGTAATCTTGGCGTCTCAATCACCGCGTCGCGCTGAATTGCTCGGGCGCCTTGTGCAAGAATTTCAGTGCATACCTGCCCATATTGATGAATCGATTGTTTCGGGAGAGACCCCATCCGTATATGTCAGTCGGCTAAGTCAGGCCAAGGCGAGTACAGTGGCGGCGCAGTATACGGATGCAGTAGTCATTGCCGCGGACACAGCGGTTGTATTTCGAGGTGAAATCTTCAACAAACCAGAATCAAGGTCGGATGCTAGGGCGATGCTGCATACTTTGCGGGGCAAAAGTCATCAGGTACTTACGGGTTTAACCCTTCTGTCACCGGCGTTTTGTCATTCAGAGGTGGTCAGCACAAGGGTGTCGTTTGCGGCAGTATCAGATGCCCTTATCGAGGCTTATCTCGCCACCGGTGAACCATTCGATAAAGCGGGCGGATACGCTCTGCAGGGCGTTGGCGATGTCTTGGTAGATTCAATACAGGGCTCAGTCAGTAATGTAATAGGACTTCCCCTGCACCGATTATCGATCTTGTTAGAACAAGCTGGCGTGTCCCTCTCGCTCTCGACTAGCGCCGCGTAAGGTGTAGTATTGAGTTTATGGCAACCCAATCTTCGCATCACTTTTTTGATCTTTTGAGCACCTTGTTGTGGCGGCTTATCGTCACCGTCATTGTGCTACTTGCCGTATATGTTAGCTTGGGACGATTGCTTGCTGCCCAAGTCGAGTATTATCGTGAAGATATTTTAGGGACGATTAACGCCGCAATCCCCGGTCAGTTAGAGGTCGACAAGCTGACAGCTGATTGGCAAACCTTTTCACCCACACTTGCTTTAGAGGCAGTGACGCTTCGCACCGATGCGCAGACTGAAGGTGGGTCAGTCGTTCGGTTAGATCAGGCTGAGCTCGTGATTGACGTGTTCTCTTCTGTCCGCTCTGGCTTGCTATCCGTATCCGTTCTAACGATTAGCGGTTTAACCATCGATTATGTCCAGGTGCCCCAGCCAGAGGGCGGTATTCAGGGAGGCTCGCTCGATCTGGTTCGCAGTAGCTTAGAGATCTTGATGGATAAGACGCGACGTCTCTTAATTGATGATGCCGAAATCCGCGTGCTGCAAGCCGATAGCGTATATACCATTAGGGCGGACTTTGATTATTGGCGCGAAGCCAGTAATCGGCAGTTGCGTGTCGCCTTAAGAGATGATCGTGGTGGCAGCCTTGATTTGCAGGCAGAGGGTGTAGGAAATCCGCTGCGAGTCAACGAGTTTGAGGGTTATGGTTATGGTTACGTTGCGGTATCCGATAATCCAGTCCTACGTCAGGCCAATCTGCCATCTTGGATTACTCATTTGATCGCTGACACAAGCCTTCGAACCGAGATGTATGTGCAAGCAAGACCCAATGACTGGCGGTTCGGTGG
>CBFHJC010000104.1:0-7067 GCA_965656045.1 Aequoribacter sp. | reverse complement strand
TCTCTAGCACAAACAAAAAAGGGCCACCCTATGGGTGACCCTTTTTTGTTTTGGTGGAGCCAGGCGGGATCGAACCGCCGACCTCAACACTGCCAGTGTTGCGCTCTCCCAGCTGAGCTATGGCCCCAAAACCTCACGAAGGCGCGCATTTTAGAGGGGTTTCTTAAGGCGCGTCAAGGCGCTTTCAAGGAATCGCCTCATATTCCTTCTCTAAACGTTTAGCCAACTTTTTGGAGACGCCACCCAAAACCTCTAGCGCGCTGCGCAATCGAGCTCGCGTCATATCCGGACCAATAAGATGCATTGAATCCACCACCGAAAAAGAGCGACTAGAACCTGCAATCGCAATGAAGAGCGGTCCCAAAAAGTCTTTGATCTTAACCTCATGATGCCGCGCTAAAACCTGCATCGCGTCCCAGATCCCGTCTCGTTCCCACTGCTGGAGCTGCTCCAGCCGCCACAAAGCAAACTGAAGATACTTAATCTGATCTTCGCGATTCACACTCAAGTGATCAAACGATTCTGCGTGAAGATCGAGGTCTCCTGACAACAAAAAAGCAACGGTCGGCACAAAATCGCTCAAGGTTTCGAGACGCTGTTGTACATGCGGTATGACTCTTTGCAAATTGTTGGCATTTAACGCCCACTCAACCAACCGCTCGGCGAGGGCTTGCTCAGTCAAATCCTCTCGAATCCAAAGCCCATTCAACCATCGGAGCTTTACCAGATCGAAAATCGGCCCACCAAGAGACACTCGCTGAATATCAAATGCTGCCTGCATGTCCTGCAAAGAGAACTTTTCGCGCTCATCTGGCATCGACCAACCCATCCGCCCTAAGTAATTCAGAACGGCCTCGGGCAGATATCCCATCCTTTGGTAATACAAAATACTGGTTGGGTTCTTGCGCTTGCTCAACTTCGACTTATCCGGATTACGCAGTAAGGGAAGATGGCATAGCACGGGCATTTCCCAGCCAAAATACTGGTATAACAGTTGGTGCTTTGGCGCTGAATTCAGCCACTCTTCACCGCGCAAAACATGGGTGATTTTCATCAGATGATCGTCCACCACGTTCGCTAAGTGGTAAGTCGGCATCCCATCGGACTTGAGCAGAATCTGGGCATCTACCATGCTCCAATCAAGCTCGACATCGCCGCGCAGCAAATCGTGTATCACACAAACACCAGCGTCTTCGGGCACCACCATGCGGATGACGCTACTCATTCCCGCGGCCTCGCGACGTGCAGTCTCAGCTTCTTCTAGACGAAGATCAGACGGTTTCAGTGCGGTCGATAAGCCTGCTTCTCGTCTCTCGGCACGCAAAGCATCAAGCTCTTCCGCAGTGCGATAACAACGAAAGGCAAAGCCTTTCTCAACCAGCAGCTCGGCGTACTGTTGATACGAAGCGGAGCGCTCACTTTGACGATAGGGACCATAAGGACCGCCAACATCTGGACCTTCATCCCACTCGAGGCCCAGCCAATGAAGGCTATCCAAAATGGCTTGCTCTGATTCACGAGAACTTCGAACCTGATCGGTATCTTCGATACGGAGTACAAACTGCCCGCCATGCTGGCGGGCAAAGCACAAGTTGAACAAAGCGATGTAGGCAGTGCCAACGTGGGGATCCCCTGTTGGCGAAGGCGCAATTCGCGTGCGTACGGTGGTCATAACCTTTCCTATCTCACGTTGTAGCCGCTATTGTACTGGGCTACAACGTTGTTAGCACGGACTTATCGATAGGCGTGCGGCATTGGATCATTCAAATCCAAGTAACGATCTCGCAGACGAGTTTGCCGGTTGCCGAGATCCTGTAACTGACCATCAATCCACACCTGTGTGGGGTAAGTCATGAGCTCGAGTGGATCACCGCCCCACACAACCAAATCAGCCAGTGCACCTGCCTGCAAACGACCCACATCACTTTCCAAACCCAACAGTCCCGCTGCCGATAAAGTCAGCGCTTTAATCGCTTGGTGCCATGGCAAACCATGGGCAACTGCAAGACCTGCAACCTGGCGCATGTTTCTGGCATTGTGGGTGCTGGCGTTTTCGCCACTAAAGGCAATCTGCACTCCCGCCTGAGCCAATATAGCGGCACTGTCGAGCCTTGCGCCCATGTGATCAAAGCTGAGTGGCAAATTGTTCTCGCCATTCAAGATCACACCAATACCAGCGTCTGCAAGCGGGCCAGCCACTCGCCATGCCTCAGCGCCGCCCATGATCACGGCTCGAATCGAGTACTCCTCGACAAGATCAATGACACGAAGGATCTCTGATGCACGATCTACGCTGACAATAAGAGGTAACTCACCGTTCACAACTTTCGCGAACTGGCGCAGATCGGCCGGAGAGAAAGGGGCATCCTCGAGGGCCTCGGGCAGCTCAAATCCTGACACCTCATCGGCAGATTCAGCATAAATACGCCCCGCATCAAGACCCGCTCGCAATCCGGCAATAGCCGCAGCCCTTGAGCCTCCCGCTGCATCTTTACCATCGTCACCTAACGATGCCACGACACCCGCTTCGGCGACTCGCACCGACCGTAAGTCGCCTGAAAGATCGACCAAGGCAGCCGTTCCAGCAAACACATTAGCGTAGCTCCCTTCATCGCCGCTATTGCGAAGAGATGGCATAATCAGAGCGCTGGTAAGGCCTTCAGTACGTGCAATCGCAATCAGGCTGGACTGGGAATTGAAAGCATCGACTACCTTAAAGCCCGCGGTAAGCTGATGATGCTGCGTGGCAGTATCTACTGAATCGGCCACTGCTCCCACTTCAACTAACCCGAGGTGACCAGAGGCGGCAACAAAACCAGATGTCACCCACTTACCCTGAGCATCAACCACGTCCATTTCATCGTCGATCGGCAGATCAGTGCCAATCGCTTGTACGACCCCATGTTGCATGATGATGGTGATATTCTCTTGAACGATACCCGCCTCATCAACGACTTTGGCATTGGTAATAGCAACGCCTGCTACCTGGGCCCATGCGCTGGCGTAGGCGCCCAACAATAGCACTATGCCGATCAATTTCATCGCTCTCACAATCCACCCCCTATCACACCATTACCCAAACCTAGATCCATGACAGGCTGTCGCGATACATCGGCGCGGTCAAAGACCAGTGCGCCATCGATATAGACCTGTTGAGCAAGTGCATAGACACTAAAGGGGTCATTATTCCAAATGACCAAATCGGCCATTTTTCCGGGCTCGATACTTCCGGTCATCTCATCGATACCAAGTGACTTAGCAGCATTGAGTGTGACCCACTGGATCGCTGTTGCCTTCGGAATCGTCACTCCCACACGCGCCATAGCACCCACAATTTTTGACGTTTCTTGATTCAAGCGCTGAATACCGTGTGCGTCATCGGAATGCACAATGGCACAAGCTCCGGCTTGATGAAGCATTGCTGCATTCTCCTTCACGCCATCGTACGCTTCCATTTTGAAACCCCACCAGTCAGACCAAACCGCCGAGCAAACGTTTTTCTCGGCCAACACATCGGCAATTTTGTAAGCCTCTACTGCGTGGTGAAATGCCGTGATCTGGTAGCCAAATTCCTCTGCAATATCCAGCATCGTGACCATCTCATCTGCGCGATAGCAGTGGTTATGCACCAAAATTTCGCCATCGAGAACGCCAAGTAAAGTCTCTTTGGCTAAGTCGCGCTTCGGTGGCGCTTCGTCTTTCTCTATGGCTTTTTCAATTTTAGCTTTGTAATCAAGGGCATCTATCCAAGCTGCGCGATAACCTGCCACATTACCCATACGAGTTGACGGTGTTCGCCCCTTGCTCCCATACACTCGCTTTGGATTTTCTCCACACGCCATCTTCAACCCGTAAGGCGCGCCTGGAAACTTCATTTCAGCCACCGATAGCGCCGGCACGTTCTTCAAAGTTACGGAGCGACCACCGATCAAGTTGGCCGAGCCCGGAAGGATCTGTAGCGATGTCACACCACCTGCGAGCGCAGTAACGAAGCCTTGATCTTGAGGCCAGACACTGTGTTCAACCCAAACATCAGGTGTCGTTGGTGCAGTCGCCTCATTGATATCTGAATGCGCTCGCACTCGAGGCTGTCCTCCGGCTCCTAAGTGTGAGTGCACATCAATGATTCCAGGAGTTAACCAGGCGCCATTAAGATCGATTACTTTTACACCGCGAGCCCGCAGATCTTTGCCGACCTTGGCGATCTTACCGTCTTTTACGAGAACATCGGCTCCATCGAGCTGCTCACCCGTACCGGTCAAGATCGTGCCGCCCTTAAACAAGGTATCCTCGGATGGCAGCGGCGTATAGCGACTTTCATAGGGCTCTGCTGAAGCCAGCATGGGCATCAACAGCGCAACCCCAGCTATCCAACTTAGTGGTGTTTTCAATATCCTCTCCTTTGACTCTCTATAAGCGAACTTTCTGCTAATGATGAACTTTTCTGGTCACCCGCTCGACATGTCGATCGAGCACGCGAATGGCATCTTGCTGCACTCGAGGATCGTCTTTGCGCTGCCACAAACGATCTCGCGCTGAGCGATAAGCCTGCATCGTGTCGATCACGGGCGCTGGGTAATCGACCGGATCAAGCGCTTCCTCAATGGGCCCTCTCTTCCAGGGCTCGTGGATTAGAGGCGCGGGCAGATGCGCCAACTGAGGGAGCCATTGGCCGATAAAGCGCCCCTCTGGGTCATGATCGATCCCCTGTTTAACAGGGTTATAGATACGCAAGGTATTGATCCCTGTCAAGCCAGCCTGCATTTGTATCTGGGCATAATGAATGCCAGGCTCAAAATCGAGAAAACGCTGAGCCAAGATCTGTGCGGCGAACTGCCAGCGCCCGCCCAACAAATGACATAGCACACTGACCAACATGGCACGACCACGAAAATGCAGATAGCCTGTTTCGTGCAAACACCGCATACAGGCATCGACATACGGAATACCGGTCATGGCGTCGCGCCAAGCGTGTTCGAGTTCCGGCACCGGATCATCTTGGAACTGTGCATAGCCTCGATTCATAGGCTCAAACTCAATACGCTCCTCCGACTCAAACTTCTGAATGAAATGACAGTGCCAATGAAGTCGTGAATTGAACGCACTCAGCGGCCTGCCCCAACCAGCGCGGCCTCGTTCGCTATTCAGTCGCTGAACCACTTGTCGGATACTCAAGTTACCCCAGGCCAAATGAGGCGATAGGCGTGAGCAATGCTGGCGACTTTCGAGTGGCTTAGACAAACTGCGGTGATACGCCTTGCCTCGCTCACTAAAAAAGCTATCGAGGACTCGTCGCGCACGAGCCACCCCGCCACGCTGCTGGCTATCAGGCCCGAGCTGTTGCCAAGTCGCTAGAATTTCAGGCGCCAACAATAAGTCATTAAGAGAAAGCTGAGCAGTATTCGTTGGGACGAGAGCAGACCAATCAACGTCATCGAGCGGCTGTGACATAAACTGTTCCCATTGGCGCGCCCAGCCCTTGCGGTTACGGCGCCCACGTTGCACACCGTTAGATTGATACTCTCGCCACGGCACATTATTCTTATGACACCACTGTGATACCCGCTTATCGCGTTCGTAGCTCGATGACAAGCCAGTCTCTTGATAAGACAAGAGACCTACAAGGTCGTGATGCCGTTGCAGTGACTCCAGACATTCAATCATCTCGCAGTGGGCTACCACCAGCGTGTGCGATGTTGACGCCAATCGCTGCTGCATCTCGAGTATAGAATCCGCCACAAAACGCCAATGTCGTTCGCTATAGTGAACATCGCGCATCAGCGAGGGCTCGAAGCAGTATAAAAATAAAGTAGGCTTGTGGTTTGCAGCTGCCGCCAGCGGAGCGTGATCTTCCAAACGGAGATCGCGCTTAAACCAAACTATCTGCAGCTCCGATTTCATGGAGATCTGAACTGGTTTTCGACTGCGACTAGCCCACCTGCTTCAGCATCGAACTGATGGATTTCGATTCGTGCATGCCGCAAAAAGCGTAGTAAAATTCGATACGCATCGCGATCAAGCTCGTCATGCAGGCTGCTAAAACTGACATCTAAACTTTCGACCGGCACATCAAACGAACCCAAATACACCCAATAATGAAAGACATGCCAGGGTTGCATACTCGACGGTGACTGCTCATCTCCGCGAGAATCAGTCTGCTCTTTCACCCATATTGGACTTTCATAAGGCCACACAAAGAGCTGATACTGATCGAACAGATCACGCAGATTTCGATTGTAGTCTTGCCAACTTTGGTCACCGACACAGGCACCATCGCAGCGTTTAATTTGGCGCCCAAAACAAGGCCCACGACCAGCTTCCAGACCCAATCTACGCAGGCATAAACCCTGCGCCGCGACGGTCTCTCGGAGCCATTGTTTTAACGACGTTTGACTGGCGAAGAGCCCATAACTGCGCCCCAGCAGACTCACGTTCTCGAGCGCTGTCGGCTGCACCGAATAATAGCCGTCGGAGTCCTCTCGCAGTTGTGCAGTCCAGAGTTTTTGTTTACGGCGTAACCGGCGATTGAATAGCGGCTGTTCCAGTTTCACAGCTTGACTCTCGAACAGGAGTGCCGCCAGCTCACCGGGCGTTGTTTGGCATTCGATACGAGAGACCGAACTCATCATTTTATGATGCCGAGGGTCTCTCTTCGCTGTTTGAAAGTGGGCTCGCACTCGCGCCCTAAAATCGACCGATTTACCCACATACAACAAACCATCGTGCTGATTAAAGAATCGATACACACCGGTCGAGTTGGGTAAACTTTCCACGCGAGTGCCGTCAACAACATATTCGAGAGCTCGCTCTGTCACGGCGCGAAGATCACTTAAAGTAAACGCCCTCACGCGTCGCTATCGCAATGATAGCGGCGTAGACAGCCACATTCTGATTAAGCGTATGTGGCTCTAACTTATCGAGCGTGTCGTCGGGTGTGTGGTGATAATCGAAGTAATCCCAGCCATTTTGCAGCGGGGTTATGACAGGTACGCCAAGATCTGCCAGCACTGAGATATCTGGCCCACCGGTGGCGCCTGGCTTGCCAGGAATGATCCCCCAGGGCCCCA
>CBFHJC010000103.1:0-7163 GCA_965656045.1 Aequoribacter sp. | reverse complement strand
CTTGGGTCGAAAGTAAACCCGTTCACGCCGTTACCTGTGGAGTACACCATCATGGTTGACGAACCATAGATGATATACCCTGCGGCGACCTGATCTTTGCCCGGCTGACAAAAATCGTCGAGCGTCACCGGTGATCCCACCGGAGAGATGCGTCGGTAGATTGAAAAAATTGTACCTACGGACACGTTCACGTCGATGTTAGAAGAGCCATCGAGTGGATCCATGAGCACGACATAGTCGGCGTCTTTGTTGTGACCCTCGTCGAATGTGACGTAGTGATCCTCTTCTTCTGAGGCGATGCCGCACGCAACGCCGCGCGCGGCGAGAGCGGTTTTAAACTTTTCATTAGCGAACACGTCGAGTTTCTGTTGTTGCTCACCTTGCGCGTTTTGATTACCCGCTGAGCCGACAATATCGACCAAGCCGGCCTTGTTAATCTCGCGATTCACAACTTTCGCAGCCAGGCGCAATGAGGAAAAGAGCGATGTTAGAGCTCCAGTAGCTTCTGGGTATTCACCCTGGCTCTCGATGATGAACTCGCCTAGGGTTGTGGGTGCTTGCATATGATCTTCCGCGCGATGAACTAAATAAAGTGTTCTATTGTAACTAAAAACAGACGCTTGAGGGCGATTACTTATTACACTACCCCTACCTATATGACCCGGTTGGACTCGCTATTCAGATAGATAGCTCGATGCCAACAGGGCAATGATCTGACCCATAGACATCCGTGTAGATGTGCGCGCCAGAGAGCTGATCGATGAGTCTCGAAGACACCAAAAAGTAGTCGATTCTCCACCCAATATTTTTCTCGCGCGCGCCAGCTCGATAACTCCACCAGCTGTATTTTTGTTCAGAAGGGTGTAGATGTCGGAAAGTGTCCACAAAATCTGCCGCCAAAAGTGCATCGATACCGTCGATTTCTGCTTGCATATAGCCAGCACTCTTATTGTAGTTGGGTTTGGGGCGAGCAAGATCAATGTCTCGATGTGCGACGTTGAGATCGCCACAGATGACCACAGGCTTGCTGTTTTGGAGTTTCCTTACATAGTCTAAAAAGACCGCGTCCCACTCCGTTCGATAGTCTAAGCGCTTCAATTCACTGCCAGAGTTAGGGGTGTAGACGGTGACTAGATAGAAATCCGCAAACTCGCAGCACAGGACACGGCCTTCCTGATCATGTTCTTCATGACCAATGCCTCTTGTTACCGAGATGGGAGGTATTCTGGTAATGATCGCGGTGCCCGAATAGCCTTTCTTCTCTGCACAGTAACTCAGGGTCTGGTAATCGTTTGGCAGGTCTGAGAGCGCTTCGAGCACCTGGTCATCTTGCGCCTTCGTTTCTTGCAGGCAGATCACATCTGGGTTCATGTCCGCTAGTGATTCTAAAAAATGCTTTCCAACAGCTGCTCTGATGCCATTAACGTTCCAAGATACGAGTCGCATGGTAGTTTCCTTCCGATAGAGTGGCACAAGTTTACGTGAAATTGCCCTAGAAGTGGTCCCAAACTTTTGATGAACTGGCTCTTACAAACACGCGCAGCCGCCGTGTTAGGATGAGGGGTCAGTAAACGGGGGAGAAATGGCATGCATCACATACTACTCACTGCCGCAATCGCTTTTTTGGTCGGTTGCACTTCAGAGCCAGCGTCCATCATAGATCCGGCAGATACAGTTTTTCTTGGCGACAATATCATGACGATGGACGACAGCACCGAAGGCTCGAATGCCGTTGCCGTGCGCGGTGACACCATCGTTGCCGTTGGTTCGCGCGACGCGATAGCCGAGTATATCGGCACTGGCACACGGGTTATCGAACTTGGCGATCGAGCGCTGGTACCAGGCTTCATTGACTCACACGGGCACGCAACTTTTGTAGGCGCGATGTCAACAATGGTGAATTTGAACCCTCCGCCGGTCGGCACTACAACCGATATCGCGAGCCTCCAGGCTGCGATCCAGCAATTCATTGATGAACGTAATATCACCGCAGATGATTGGGTCTATGGCTTTGGCTACGACGACTCGAATCTAGCCGAGGGTCGTCATCCGACACGGCATGATTTAGATGCGGTATCCACCGAAATCCCAATCGTGATTACGCACGTGTCGGGTCATCTTGCTAGCGCAAATTCTCGGGCACTCGATCGCGCCGGTATTACGATCGAAACTGCAAACCCCAGTGGTGGTGTCATTCGCAGAGAAGCCGATGGTAAAACCCCGAACGGTGTGCTCGAAGAGAGCGCGACCTATTTGATTCCGTCGAGCCTCGCGAGTGTGTCAGGGGACGGTATTGAGGGCTTTGACGAGATTGTCGCGCAGGCGGTAGAGGCCCACGCGTCGCAGGGCTTAACGACAGTGCAAGAGGGTGGTGCGAATCCTAAATTGGTTGGGAAACTCAGAGCCGTTGCCGAGCAGAGTCCTTTACCTATTGATTTGGTCGCATTTCCAGTGGGTAACGGGTTCTCTGAAGAAGATCTTCAATCTTTTGAGTATGAGACGAGCTACGTTAATGGTATTCGAATCGGGGGCGTAAAGTTTATGCTTGACGGCTCTCCGCAGGGCCGCACCGCTTATATGCGCGAGCCTTATAACGAGGCGCCAGAAGGTGCTAAACACCCCAAGCATTACATCGCCTATCCGGTCATTCAATTAGAGGATTATCAGCCCAGGGCAAAGGCTTTGCTCGATAGAAGAGTCCCATTTATTACTCATGCCAATGGTGATGCGGCGATCGATATGGTGGTTGCTGCGCACGATTATGCTGGGATAGATGCCAGTGATGATCGTCGCAGCGTTGTTATTCACGCTCAGCTAACCCGTCCAGATCATTTGGCGGACTACAAGCGCTTGGGGTTGGTTCCCTCTTACTTTGTTGCTCACACCTTTTTCTGGGGTGACTGGCACAGAGTGAGTTTTGGTGATGAAAGAGCGAGCCACATCAGCCCCCTTCAGAGTACACAAGAGCTCGGTATTCCCTACACTGTGCATAACGACTCTCCGGTTGTGCCGCCGAACATGATGCGACTGTGGTGGACGGGGGTAGAGCGGCAGACACGTTCTGGATATGTCCTAGGGGAAGATCAGCGGGCAAGCGTCAGAGATGTACTCTACGCTATGACACAGGGTGGTGCTTACCAGTACTTTGAAGAAGATATCAAAGGATCGATAACGCCCGGGAAAAGAGCTGATTTAGTTGTGCTGGAGCAGAGTCCTTTAGCTGCTGATGCCAAGCCCATTAAAGACATTGCTGTTCTTCAAACATGGGCCCGAGGGCAGAAAGTGTTTCAAAAGTGAAGCGCTGTTAAGCAGGCGATTACGTGTTGTTGAGCGCCGCTTGAGGCGGCCTCAATAACGTGGGTGGCCTGTGTTCATGGCTCTGTTAAATCTGTCTAGTGATGTTTCACGAATCAACGTTGGAGAGCCCCATGACACACCCTGCGATAGCGATCCCTAATCTGCTGTATCGCTACGCTCAGCACATTGATGCTGGGGAGTTTACCGAGGCGGCAGCCCTGTTTCAGTATGGTCACATCCGACTCGGCCCCAATCAGATCCTCACAGAGCCGAAGGACATCGAGGCCATGTGGCGCTCGATGGTGCGAACCTACTCAGACGGCACGTGCCGAACCCGTCACTTAATCACTAATCCTATAATCGAGCTGTCTGAAGATGAGACTGAGGCAAGTGTGTCATCTTCTTGGACCGTGATTCAGCAGACCGAGTCGTTTCCACTCGCGGTTGTGGCCTCGGGGCGTTACCAAGACACGGTGTTCTTGCATCAGCAGCGGTGGTGGTTTCGTGAAAAAGCATACCTTGGAATCGATTTGATCGGAGACATGAGTGCCCATTTGGTGAGTCGCGGCGCGGGTTAGTCCTTATGCGGGTTGAGCTTTAGAGGTAAACCGATCACAGTGCTGCATCTTTGAGTAAGGAGATTGGCGATGAGAGAAGCAGTGATTGTATCAACAGCAAGAACGGGTTTGGCGAAATCTTTTCGCGGTGGGTTTAATGATACCGAAGCGCCAGCGATGGGTGGCCATGTGGTTCGTGCTGCAGTGCAAAGAGCGGGCTTAGATCCTGCAGAAATCGATGACTGTATTTTCGGTGCTGCGGCTCAGCAGGGCACGCAGAGCTACAATCTGGGTCGTCTCTGCGCGTTAGCAGGGGGATTACCTGACACAGTAGCCGGTATGTCGATTGAGCGTCAGTGCTCTTCTGGCCTAATGTCGATCGCCACCGCTGCCAAAAGCATCATGTGCAATGAATATGATATTGCAGTCGCCGGTGGCGTTGAATCTATCTCTTTGGTGCAAACGAAACACAAAAACACCTATCGCTCGGTATCCCAAACGGTCGTAGATATTGACCCTACTGCCTACATGCCGATGCTAGAGACTGCCGAGATCGTATCGGCACGCTATAACATTTCGCGCGAGGCTCAGGATCTGTACTCACTTCAGAGCCAACAGCGTACAGCCGCCGCACAACAAGCTGGTCTGTTTGCCGATGAGATCGTACCAATGGCCGCTAAAATGGCTGTTTTTAACCGTGAGACAAAAGAAACCACCTATCAAGATGTCGTGGTGGATAAAGACGAGTGCAACCGCCCTTCAACCACGTTAGAGAGCCTGAGTGCGCTGGAGCCCGTTTGGAAAGAGGGTAATTGGGTCCAAGAAGGACGTTTCATTACCGCGGGTAATGCTTCGCAGTTATCTGATGGCGCTTCAGCCTGCGTCGTCATGGACTCGGCGCTGGCAGCAAGTAAGGGGATCGAGCCGCTAGGCTACTATCGCGGATTAGCGGTAGCGGGGTGTAAATCAGATGAAATGGGCATCGGTCCTGTTTTTGCTATTCCCAAGTTACTGAAGCGACATGGATTGAGTGTCAACGATATCGGTCTATGGGAGCTCAACGAAGCGTTTGCGTGTCAGGTCATCTACTGCCGAGATCAGCTCGGCATCGATAACGACAAGCTGAACGTCAATGGCGGCTCTATTTCCATCGGTCATCCCTTTGGCATGAGCGGCGCGCGAATGGTCGGTCACGCCTTACTCGAGGGGAAACGTCGAGGCGTTCGTTATGCGGTGGTTACTATGTGCATTGGCGGCGGAATGGGTGCTGCGGGTCTGTTCGAGATCGCTTCCTAGATTCGCTCTCGGTGGGCTGATCGCGGCAAGATAATCGATCAGCTTACCGCTTAGAGTGATGCTACTCTTAACGCTTCTGACTGAGTTTCGATGCTTTGATCAGCGGGCTTAGGTTACGGCTTTACGTTCTGTGTACTTAGTATCACGGTAACTTTGGCTTGCGAGAATCCTCTGAAGTATCTCTGCGGCGCGAAGCACATCCGTAAAGCTTAAAAAGAGCGGTGAGAATCCAAACCTCAAAATCCTAGGTGCTCGAAAGTCACCAATGACCCCGGCCTCGATCAGCGCCTGACACAACCCGTAGGCCTCTGGATGCTCAAAACTGAGCTGAGCACCTCTTCTGGCGTGGTCTGTTGGCGTGATAAGCGTGAGTTGATCTGCGATACCTAGCTCCGCGAGTGCGGTTAGGAAAAAGTCGCCCAATGCGTGTGCTTTGGCTTCAAGATTTTCCATGGCACACCCTTTGAAGTCCTCGAGCGCGCCGAGTAGAGCCGCCATCGACAAAATGGGTGGTGTGCCCGTTAGCAGGCCTGTGACGCCTTGCGCCGGATGGTAATCCGCTTCAAAGTCAAATGGACGTCTGTGCCCCATCCATCCAGTTAGCCCAGGCTGCAAGTGATTGTGGTGACGCTCAGCCACGTACACGAAGCCCGGTGCGCCTGGTCCGCCGTTTAAAAATTTATAGCCACAGCCCACCGCAAAATCAATCTTAAGCTGGTGAAGGTCGAGCTTTAACACCCCGGCGCTGTGGGCTAAATCACACAGCATAAGGGCGCCATTGCGATGCGCATGCTCGCAAATGTCTGCAACATCATAACGTTCGCCAGTCTTGTAATTCACCTGAGACATCACGACTGCGGCAACCCGGGTATCTAGGTGACGGCTAAGGTCTGCGGTGTCCACCTCTTTCAGTGTGATTCGCCCGGACGTCAGTTGAGCGAGCCCCTGAGCAACGTAGTTGTCGGTTGGAAAATTACCTCGTTGAACTAGCACTGTGTCGCGCTCAGAACAGCTGTTCACGATGTGGCTGAGAAGCTTGAATAGATTCACGGAGATCGAATCACAGCTGATCAATTCATGTGGCTCTGCACCCAAAAGGGGAGCGAGAGACGCACCGACCCGTTGCGGCATGGTAATCCACTGATGTGTGTTCCAGCTGCCAATCAGATCTGTTTGCCACTGCTGCTCAACGCATTCGTTCAGAAAGTGCTTGGCGTTCGCGCTTACCGGGCCGAGTGAATTGCCATCCAAATAAACTACAGAGGGAGGCAAGCAGAATGCAGATTGATGCGAGGCGAGTGGATCGCTCTTATCATACGCTTGTGCCCGTTCGAGCAGACCTTTCATAGTGGGGCATCCGCGGTGATCTGGTTTAGCCGGTTGAGTAAAGCTTGGTGCGCTCGACTATCGATATGGAGCCAATCGAAGTGCCCAACACCCTCAATAATCTCTATTTGAGTCCCTTCAACCTGGGCCTGTGAGGTGGGGACTATGGTGTCGTCTGCACCGTGCAGCAGCCAAACGTTTGCCAGTGCACCAATGGCTTTAGTAACGACGCTTGCCTCATCATAGGCGTTCTCTTGCGCTTCCGGCATGCCACCCATAAAAGCCGGGGTGGCCTTTTGGCATGAATTATCACCGAGTGCATACGCACGAGGATCTGTGATGGCGCCGAGTCCTATGACTGATACGGGATATCCTGCATCTGCCAGACGAAGTCCCGCTAGGAGCGCCAAGTGTCCGCCAGCAGAGTGCCCAATCAATGTCACTGGGGCCTTGTCGGAATGTTTCTGAATCGCTTGAATGGCCGAAATAACGTCTTCTAGGGTCACCGGCCAACCGCCACCTGTGATTCCAGAGCGACGATATTCGATGGACCAGCTGCTGAACCCACGATCTGCAAGATCACTCACAAAGCTATCTGCGTGAGTATGATCGTACTCGCTGAGCCAACAACCACCGTGTATAAAGATCAATTCAGGTTTGGTCACGCTATGGCTGGCATTCGGCAAC
>CBFHJC010000102.1:0-7216 GCA_965656045.1 Aequoribacter sp. | reverse complement strand
TGGTGGATCAAGTGCGCTGGGAAGAGAGTGTGACAGCGCCCATTGAGAGCTTCTCGCAAAGCATCAATAGCCCGGCTGAATATCGGCGCGTGTCTCGTGAGGGGGATGTTTCAGTGCTTCCACAGCGTGAACGCAGTTCGCCTGATGTGAGCGGCTTGAGCGCTGAGTTAGCGACGGAGTCAGGCTTAGCGCTTCGCGGTACCTTGATCCATAAGCTATTTGAGTTTGCGCTAAGGAAGTCCGAGCTTCCACGTCTAACAGATAATAAAAAACAATTACTTATAAAAGAATTGTTAGAAAATGGATTAAGTTTTGATTCGGCCTTGAAGGAGGTTGAGATCATTGCCGAGACGACTCTAAAAACTGCGGATTCTCCACTTGCACCATGGTTATTCACCGACCCAGACTGGATTCGTGAGCCAGAGTTCCCGATCATTGAAGAGATCGACGGCGAACCTAAAACTCGAATCCTCGATCTGGTCTTACGTCATATCAGTAGGCCCGAGGTCTACATCCTCGACTTCAAGACCGGGCAGCCGGTTATCGGCGAGTCAGAGCAGGCGTTCGAAGAACGAATGAAAACCCTGTATTGGGAGCAGCTCGAGTCATATCAGCGTTTATATGAGCGTTTCAGAGGGACGCGGGCAGAGATGTGCTTGTACTTGACCCACACCCAGTCTCTGATTCGGTTCGGGAACTAACTTTCCGATGGAAACAAGGTCAGCCTTTGCCCAGGCTTTAAGTAGTCGGCGGGATCTAGACCATTCCAGACGACCAAATTGTTGATGCTGGTTTGAAATCGGCTGGCGATTTTGTAAAGCGAATCGCCGGCGCGGACGGTGTAGCGCAGTGTCGGTCGGTGCTCGTCTGATGACGCCACGGTGTGTACCGTGCCATCTCCCACCGGGATCATAAGCGTTTTCCCAGTTCGAATTAAGCTGCCGGTGATATCGTTGGCTGCACGCAAGAGGGAGACTTCCACGCCAAATTGGCGTGCGATTTTGATTAGGCTGTCTCCATTCTTGATGGTGTAGCGGTGCCACTGTACGGGTGCCACAGAGGTCGCGGTCTGAGCTATGGCGTGCGCATCGGCTGCTCTGTGGACAGGGACTAAGACTTCTTTGACTCCATTTGGGTCGGTCGCCCAACGCAGAATACCCGGGTTAAATCGTCGTAACTCATGCTCTTGGAGCGCTAGAGACTGAGCAAACTGCTTAACTTCAATTTGACCACTGAGCGATATAGAGGCAAAGGCGGGTTCATTAGGGACTGTCGCCAGCGTGACATTGTAACGCTCAGGTTGCTGCACAATTTGCGTTAAAGCGAGGAGCCTAGGCAAGTAGTGTCTGGTCTCGCGAGGCAGATTGAGAGACCAATAGTCGGTAGGCAAACCGCGCTTAGCATTGGCTCTTTGTGCTCTTCGGACCCTAGTTTCTCCCGCGTTGTAAGCCGACAACGCGAGCAGCCAATCCCCTTCAAAGCGATCGTGGAGATGTTGTAGATAGGTCAGTGCCGCATCGGTGGATGCGCGAATATCGAGTCGTCCGTCGTACCACCAGTTTTGGGTTAGCCCGAGGTGCGTGCCGGTGCGTGGCATGATTTGCCACAAACCAGCTGCGCTGCGGTGAGACATGGCTTGGGGTAGCAAAGAGCTCTCAACAATTGGCAGCAGCGCGAGCTCGATCGGAAGGTCGCGCGCTTCTACTTGTTCGACAATGTAGTAAAGGTACCAATTGGCGCGCTCTGACAGGGCTTCAAACAAACCAGGCTGCTGCAAGTAGTGCTCTCGTTGCGCGGTAATACTGGGGTGATCTGGATAAGCCCACTGAGTTTGAGATCGGATACGGTCCCACAGATCGGAAGGTGTGCTTGTGTCTATGCTGGATTGAATTGTGATTGGCGCGGGATCTGTATGCTCGACACGGAGATCTGGGTTTGATTTTTCAATGACTTGGGGCGTCAGTAAAGTGCAACCACTCAACCAGACCAGCAAGCTCAGTACCAAAACAGGAAACTTCAAAATGAGTCTTTCCACTCTCGTATCAGCTGGAAGACACCCTCGTTCGAGGCACCTTGGCGTCTCGAGTTTGCGGCCTTTATTACTGCCGGAGAGTCCCACCGCAAAAACGGGTTAGTCGCCTTCTCAACGCCCAGTATCGCGGGTAAGGTCGGCGTATTTAGCGCTCTTAACTGGGTAACTTCCTCAATTCGCGCGGCAAGTGCGGTATTATCCGGTTCGACTGCTCGCGCAAATTTAAGGTTGTTTGCGGTATATTCATGGGCTGCATAGATACGAGTCTCCTCAGGCAGATCTCTGAGCTTGGCCAAGGAGGACTGCATTTGTTCAAACGTCCCTTCAAAGACTCGTCCACAGCCCCCGCTAAATAGAGTATCGCCACAGAATAAATGGCCGCCCTTTGGATCGTAGAAAGCGATATGGTCTAGGGTGTGTCCGGGAACTTTGATAACCTGAAACACACGATCTAAAACAGGTATCCACTCGCCCTCTGTTGCGATTCTATTAATGTGCTCAAAGGGTGATCCTTCGGGGCCGATCACTGGTACACTTGCAAGCTCGAGCAGGGCCTGTACGCCGCCTGTATGATCAAAGTGATGGTGTGTAATAAGTATGCCTGCGAGTTGCAGGTTGCGCTCAGAGAGCGCTGAAGCAACAACTGTAGCGTCGCCCGGATCGACCACGAAGGCGTTACCGTGCTGATCGCTGAGCAACCAGATATAATTATCAGAGAAAGCGGGTAGAGCTTCGATTAACACAGTGAACCCTTTGTTCGCGCTACAGACGAATTGAAGGGTTAGGATAGACCAGTATGGACGAGGCAACAAGACAAGCGACCGCAATTCGCAACTGGTACCTGAGTGATTCTGCGACGTCGGTGAAGCAGGGTATACGGGCTCTTTTGGACGAGGCGCTTCCTACCAGCTTTGGTTATCACTTATGTGAGATGGCCGATTTCGAGTTCGAATCGTTTGCCCAAAGCTCAAAAATTAATCATTGCTTCCAGTTCTCTCCTCGAGGGCTGGTCGTTGGCGCAGCGGAACAATTGCCGTTTGAAAGCGAGAGTATAGACGTGATCATTGCGCTGCACAGCCTCGACACCGCGGAATATCCTCATCAGGTCTTGCGCGAAATACAGCGAGTGCTCACGCCGCAAGGCCAGCTTTTTTTGGTGGGGTTTAACCCTGTGAGTATCCAAGGCCTACTGAGGATGGTTCCTTCAATGGTGGGGCATCGAATACACCCGCGAATCAGTGTCAACCGTTTAGATGACTGGTTTCAATTGCTGGGGTTTGAGCGGGCGGGAACTCGTTACTTGGGCCATTTTGCCAATGGCGCCTCTTATAAGCGCCTCCAAGAATTTCTGACGCGATGCTCACAATGGTTAGAGGATCATCGGATGCCAGCGGGCCGTCTTTATTGTGTGCGCGCCATCAAGCAAGTGTCCGCTTTGCACCGGCCCCAATTGTGGAAGCACAAGCCCAGGCTTCGGGTTATTGGACTGAAAGAGTCGGCGTCTGCGCCCAGACAAGCCCGTGGCAGAGGTTTAGAGCATGAGTAAGCGAGTCGTAATCTACACTGATGGTGCATGCAAGGGTAACCCGGGGATTGGTGGCTGGGGCGCCTTTCTGAGCATCGATGAGCACGTTCGCGAGCTGTCTGGTGGCGAACTTCAAACCACCAACAATCGTATGGAATTAAGAGCGACCATCGAGGCACTGACTGCTTTGAAGTATCCCTGCTCGGTAGATCTGTATACCGATTCGGTATACGTCCGTGATGGCGTGACCAAGTGGCTCGATAACTGGAAACGCAATGGCTGGCGAACTGCGGGTAAACAGCCCGTAAAAAATCAAGATTTGTGGGAACAACTTGATCGCGTGATGGCGCAACATACGATTACATGGCATTGGGTGAAAGGTCACAGTGGCGACCCGGGTAATGAGCGCGCTGACGCTTTGGCAAATTTGGGAATTCAGGAACTTCGGGAGCGCATGCTATGAGGCAGATTGTTCTGGATACAGAGACAACGGGCTTAGATGTGGCAGGTGGTCATAGGGTCATTGAAATCGGCTGTGTCGAGGTGATCAATCGCAAGTTGACTGGCGCGCACTTCCATCAGTACATCAATCCAGAGAGAGAGGTTGACGTCGGCGCATTCGAAGTCCACGGGATCAGTAATGAGTTTTTGAATGATAAGCCTACATTTGATCAGATTGCGAATGAGTTTTTAGCGTTTGTGGATGGGGCTGAGCTGGTCATTCATAACGCGCCCTTTGATTTGGGGTTTTTAAACTCGGAACTGGCGAGGCTGGCTGAAAGTCAGCGGCAAGAGGCTATTCAACTCGATACCATATGCAGCGTGGTTGATACCTTAATCATGGCCCGTAAAAAACACCCGGGTCAAAGAAATAGTCTCGACGCACTGTGTCAGCGGTATGGCGTTGATAATTCGAGTCGCGACTTACATGGTGCACTGCTCGACGCCGAGATTCTCGCCGATGTCTATCTGAGCATGACCGGGGGGCAGGCGACCTTGGTACTCCAATCAGAGAACAAAGAGGTTGGGAGCGACTCGAGCTGGGTCACGGGAGAGCGGGTGCCGGTGCAGCGCTCTGCTGGCGGAATACCGGTGATCCGACCAAACCCTCAAGAGTTGGCCGCGCATGAGGCGTTTTTAGATTTGTTAGAGTCCCGCAGCGATGGCGCATTGTGGCGACAAGACCACAGCGCTTCATAAAGTAAAGATATGACAGGTGCTCTTAATTCGTGGGCTTGCATTGGGACGACAGAGGAGTATTGCCGGACTTCAAGGTGTGCCTCGTGTCTTGAGCCCAGGGTCACCACTTGCTGGGTCACACTGGCTTGTAATTAGAATAAGGAAAAGTGATGAACCACAGCTATATACTCATGTTTTCGGGCGCGGACTTGCTCTGCGACATGCGCTCACAGTGGGGTTACTTACACGAGCACGCTGATATTGACTCAGATTGGCTTGATCACTCCACGCAGCAGCATGTGGGCAAATGCGAGGGCAGGGGAGTGGTCAGCTATCAGATCGCTGAGAATGCCACAATTGATACGATGCGTTTTGCACCCACTTCGTTGTTTCGGGTGCTCCCTAATCTTTCGCCTGATCATCGTGAGCTGATCTCACGGGGTGCGCATTTGGCCCACTGGCGTCGCACTCATCGTTTTTGTGGGTCTTGTGGTGGACCTCAATCGGTGCATGACACAGAACCCGGCCTGTTGTGCCAAAGTTGTGGGATGACGACTTATCCTCGAGTGTCGCCCTGTGGCATCGCATTGGTGGTCGATAACGATCGCGTTTTACTTGCCCGCAATGCTCGGTTTCCTCGGCCCATGTTCTCGACCCTTGCCGGCTTTGTAGAGGCGGGGGAGAGCGCCGAACAGACGATCGCTCGCGAGGTTAAAGAGGAGGTGGGTGTCGCCACTGGTCGAATCGTTTACTTCGATTCGCAGGCATGGCCTTTCCCCGACCAGCTAATGCTTGGGTACTTCGCGGAATATCGTAGTGGTGACATTGTCGTCGATGGTATCGAGATCGCCGAAGCACGTTGGTTTGACTGCAATAATCTACCAGAGAATATACCACCAACCATGAGTATTGCGGGTCGATTGATAGCGCATTACCGTGATCTGCGAGCTCAAGGGCTCAGTATTTTTACTTAACAAGGATTGTCTATGGAATGGTTTGCAGATTATGGATTATTTCTGCTGAAAGCACTTACGGTATTGGTGGTTCTGGGATTGCTCCTCGGGTTCATTCTGACGATAACTGCAAGGCAAAAACAGAGCGAGAGTGAAGGCACCCTGAAAGTCCGCAAACTCAATGATGAGTTTGAAGATCAGTCAGATGAATTTGCGGCTCATCTGCTGAACGAAGGTGACTATAAGGCGCGGCGAAAGGCGCTTGAAAAAGCGAAAAAGGCGGCCTCCAAGACGGCTAAAAATCAGACTAAAGCGACTGAAGAAGACACGGAAACCCCTGGCAGGGTCTTTGTGTTGAATTTCGACGGCGACATGCAGGCCTCTGAATCAACGACACTCGCGCAACAAATCAGCGCGGTGATTAGCAATAGTGAAGAGGGTGATCAAGTCATAGTCTGTTTAGAGAGTCCCGGTGGTTTGGTGCACAGTTATGGCTACGCCGCGAGCCAGTTGGCGCGATTAAAGCCGAAGGGGCTGCGTCTGACTGTGGCAGTAGACAAAGTGGCCGCCAGCGGTGGTTACATGATGGCCTGTGTTGCAGATGAAATTATTGCGGCGCCGTTTGCGGTGATTGGCTCTATTGGTGTGGTCGCGCAGGTGCCAAATTTTCATCGCTTACTGAAAAAAAATGACATCGATGTAGAGGTTTTGACGGCGGGAAAATACAAGCGTACTTTAACGATGCTGGGTAAAAACTCCGACGACGGACGTCAAAAATTCTTGGCTGAACTTGAGGCAACTCATGCCTTGTTCAAAAAATTTGTGAGCGAGCATCGGCCAGCCCTAAACCTTGAAACCGTTGCCACGGGCGAGATTTGGTACGGTACCGAGGCATTAGACATAGGGCTCATCGATCGAATAGCCACCAGCGATGCGCTTATTCTGCAGCTCGTATCCGACCATGATGTCTACAAAATCACGTTCGAGCACAAAAAAACACTGGCGCAACGCTTGGGTTTTGCGGCAGAGCAGGGTATCGCTCGGGGATTTGAGCGTATCTGGCAAACCCAATTCGAGCGATGGTTTTGACAATCTCTCAGAAGCTTCAAGTCAGTCATACAGATACCCGTCACCCTGACGGGCGATCTTCTTGGGTTGTTCAAGACATTACCCTTGATTCTGAACAGTCAGGCGATTGAGTCATGCGCTACCGAATTGTGCGAACAGTCGACGCGAGTGCCATCGATGGGCTCGGGCATACCAATAACACCATTTATATTGGTTGGTGCGAACAAGCGGCTTGGGAACACTCAGCGGCTCTTGGCTTGTCGCTATCTGATTATCAAGCGCTCGGCTTTGCTATGGCGGTCACTCGGGCGGTATTCGATTACCGTAAAGCAACCTACGAAGGCGAAATCCTCACCATCGACACTTGGCTGAGCTCGATCGAGAAAAGACTCAGGATGAAGCGCCATTTTCGGATTGCATCAGAAACCACCGGGCTGCTTGTTGGCGAGGGGGAATGGG
>CBFHJC010000101.1:0-7267 GCA_965656045.1 Aequoribacter sp. | reverse complement strand
GCAATGAGCAAGCTGATCAGGATCGCTAGTGTATGTGCTCGCATTTTCATAATGACTCCTATGTTGTGCATGAGTATAACGAATCTTAGCGATGAAAGCGGGCTCAGACGATTAATATGAGGTCATAAAAAAAGGCGGGTTGCCCCGCCTTCCTGGTGCCTTGCAACAGCGTTAGTTGTTGCGCCAAAACACTGTTAACCCGACCATTCTAGGTGGTGCTGGTGTCGCGTTCCCTACGCCCAAAGTTGGGTAATTGTGCAGGAAATAGTCTTCGTCGGTGAAGTTCGTTACCCATGCGCTGACCTGGGTGTTGCCAGCAGCGGTAGTATAGGTCAGACGGAGGTCGCCAGCGTTATACTCAGGTACTGCAGAAAACAGGAGGTTATCGGGGTCCTGCCACACCAGATCTTTGTATCTCCAATCAACCTGAGCTGCTAAAGAAGCACCAGTAGCCAGCTGCCAGTCGTAGCGCACCAAAAGGTTATAGGCGAAGTCTGGTGCATTTCGCAATCCGTTGCCGCTGCGATCCGTTAGCCCCCCACCCGGTGCTGTGTAGCCTGAGGGTACACTGAAGTTGTCAAACGCTGTATCAAGCCAAGTTGCACTCCCTTGAATCGTCAGATTCTCGATTGGGAAGGCCGTAAACTCGAGTTCCAACCCTTCGACAGTGGCATCCGCCGCATTCTGGGTAACAAGCACGCCGGTTTGAACCCCCTGAGCCGCCAGCGAATCGGGCACTAAAAGCTGCAAAATCTGAAGATCTTGGTAATCAGTTGAGAACACAGACGCATTCAATCGCATACGTTTGTTGAACCACTCTGACTTAACACCGGCTTCTAATAACTCAGCGAACTCAGGGTTGAACGGGCTTGCTGCTGCAATTTCGGTGGCGGCGAGACCCTGATATCCACCCGATTTAAAGCCTTCAGAGTAGGTCGCATACCAGAACAAGTCGTCGGTTTGTTGATATTCCACCGACAATTTCGTGGTCAGCTCGCTCCAGTCTTCGCTGGTTTCGAAGTCAAATGCGCCGACAATTCCGAGTAAATCAGCGGTACCGGTTCGATCCATGTCTTTTTCTTCAGAGGTGTATCGCGCCCCTGCGGTGATGCTGAGCTTGTCAGTAAGGTCATAGGTTGCCTGACCAAAAATGGCCATCGAAGAGGTCTCGTTATTCTGGTCATCAGAGCCGGGAAGGTAAGGCACTGCACCGAAAATAGCGCCTCCTGGCAGTGCGACGTCAACGCCAACACCGATACTCTCGATTCGGTGAGTCTCTTCCGTCATGTAGTAAAGACCACCAACCCATTGCAGGGGGCCATCACCGGTAGAGGTCAATCTCAACTCTTGGGTAAAGGTATCCGACTCGTCAGTGTAGAAGTTTGCTCCGTATAAAATGGTTGTTCCGGGGGCGAGTACCGATGCATATAGCTGGTTTAGTGTATTACCACTTTGGGTGCCCCCGATCTCATCGACGTTTTCGGCGTCGACGTTTCTGACTGACGTGATAGACGTTAACAGAAGGTCATCTCGGATGTCCCAGTCCACTCTCGCCATGAAGCTGTTTGAGGTACTTTCAAAGGAGCCTGCATCCACAAACAATCCCGTATGGATCTTATTGTCATAGTTCGGGATCAGTGCGGCACTTGCCACATAGCCAACGCCTGGTGCAGTGGGTGGCTCGATGAAGTGGTCGGGTTGACCGAGTTTGTCGATTTGCGAGTAGCTGGCCGACACGTTAATTTCGAGGTCTTCAGAGGGCACAAAGCGCAGGCCTAATCGCATGCTGTCAGAATTGACGTCATGCGTATCCGCGACTTTGGCACCTGTATATTGGGGCAAATCATTGACGGCTGACTTGAAATAGCCATCGCGTCGGCGAGTAGAAAATGAGGCTTTACCATAAGCGCCTTCCGAGAGCTCGCCGCTGATTAAGCCGCGCAATGTCTTTGCATTATAGTCACCCAGGGTCGCTTCCACCTGCATGACCGTATCCTCTGTGGGCTTGCGGGTGATCATATTGACTGCGCCGCCTACCACATTTTTGCCGAACAGCGTCCCTTGCGGTCCGCGCAGCACTTCAACGCGCTCCAGGTCAAACAAGTCGATATCCATGCCAGCTGAGCGACCGATGTAGACCTCATCGATAAAGACGATAACGGACTGGTCTCCGCCAGCACCATCCTCGTTCGAGCCGATGCCGCGGATATAGAGTTGTGGCTGTCCTGGGTTGAAGGTCCCCATAGTGAACCCGGGTGTTCGCTCAGTGATGCCTTTGAGATCGACGATGCCTTGATCTCGCATCATATCCTCGCTAAACGCGGATACGGCCATGGCGACGCTTTGCAGACTTTCTTCACGCCTGTTCGCTGTGACTATGACCTCTTCTAAAGCGCTTGCCTGTGCATAAACCGGTGTCGCCTCTAACATGAAACAGGCGGATAAAACCCCCGTAGCAATGGCGGTTTTCTTGACGTGTCTTTGAATGGTGGAACTCTTGCTGTGTTGCATAGTCTCTTTCCTCTGAATTGAGTATTGGATTCGTTCTTATTATTGAGAGCCTTGCAGAGTTCTTTGATAGCGCAGTTTCGTTATGCTGGGTAGGACCAGTTGGGAGGGAATAGTGAGACCAATTCTCTTAAGCGGCTATTTCCGTGGCTCAAGAGACTGCAGTTAATCAGTGGTTATTGGAGAGGTTACATCGCCAAAACTCGCTGCGTGCTTGTTAAGAGAACGCAGCGTTGCCCGCAAGTAAGCGCCTAGGTGGCGCTCACTTTTCGCAGGTGAATGTCTGCCACAGCAAGAGCAGTCATGTTAAGGATGCCTCGACCAGAAACAGAGGGAATTAAGATGTGCACCGGCTTTTCCAGACCATACAGAAAGGGTCCCACCAATCTTGCTTCAGTAAGAGATCGAATCAAGCCCAGCGCGATACTGGCGGTATCCATATTGGGCATAATCAGAACGTTGGCGCGGCCATCGATCTGATTGTGTTCAAAAATGGTGTCTCGGAGTTGGGGGTTCAACGCAGATAACGAGTGCATTTCACCGTCGATTTGTACGTCGGGCCGCAGGTCTCTCAATTGCGCCGCTGCTTGTTTCATTTTAAGCGCTGAGGCGTCTTCGTAGGTGCCAAAATTGGAATGTGATAGCAGCGCGACTCGAGGCACGATGTCGAATCTTTTGGCGTACTCAATGGCGTCCTGCGCAATCGTAACGATCTCGTCTTCGGTGGGATCTACGTTGACGAACGGATCTGCAATGATGAGTGGTCCATCTTCGAGTAACAAGGCACAGATTGAAGAGAGTACACCTGAGGGTCGCGAAGGTTGGATAAAGCCGCTGAGATGCTTTAAGTGGCGGTCGAAACGGCCGACCTTGCCACAGATCATGCCATCGACCTCGCCCATATCAACTAGCAGACCAGCCATGACAGTGGCATTGGTGTGAACAGTGGTCTTGGCGGCCTCTACCGATACGCCTGAGCGGCCGACTTTTTGGTGGTAATGCTGCCAATACTTCGCTTCTAAATCGCCCGCTTCTATATTCATGACCTGAATATCGCTGCCGATTTTGATTCTAAGTCCAAGATGCGCAATTTTGGCTTCAATGACACTCGGCCGCCCCAGCAATACGGGTTTCGCTATCCCCTCGTCAATGATTGCTTGCATTGCCAGCAGGACATCGTCATTTTCACCTTCGGCGTAAGCGATCTTGGCTGGATTCGCGCGCGCCAAATCGATTGTGGGTTGCATAAACAGCCGGCTGCCACTGACGTAAGATTGGAGCCGATTACGATAAGCATCCAAATCATGTATGGGGCGAGTTGCCACGCCGCTCTCCATGGCAGCCTTCACTACCGCGAGCGGTACATCTTCGATCAAGCGGGCATCAAACGGTTTTGGAATGAGATAGTTGCGTCCAAACTTCAGCTCTTCACCCGCATAGGCCTCGACTACGGCTTCGGTGATTTCACGGTGCACCAGGTCGGCAATCGCGGTAACTGCTGCTTTTTTCATGGCCTCATTGATCGTGGTTGCGCCGCAATCGAGAGCCCCCCTGAATATAAAGGGGAAGCACAGAACGTTGTTCACCTGATTGGGGTAGTCCGAGCGCCCAGTGGCCAGAATTGCATCAGGGCGAGCCGCAAGAGCTTCTTCTGGCATGATCTCGGGTGTTGGGTTAGACATGGCCAAAATCAGCGGATCCCTGGCCATTTTCTTCACTAATTCGCCGTTAAGTACACCCGGCCCCGAGAGTCCCATGAAGAGGTCTGCATCGGTAATCGCGTCATCGATCGTTCGATCATTGGTCTCGACGGCATAGGCTTGCTTGTACTTGTTCATCCCTTCGGTGCGACCCGCGTAAATCACGCCGGTTCGATCGAGCATGCGGACATTGTTTTTGTTGAGTCCCATGCTGACCAGTAAATCAACGCACGCGATACTTGCGGCGCCCGCGCCCGACACGACCAGTTTGATATCTTCAATCTGCTTGTCCACGAGACGCAGTCCGTTATAGATCGCTGCGGCTGCGACAATTGCGGTACCGTGCTGGTCGTCATGAAAGACGGGTATATTCATCCGCTCTCGGAGTTGTCTTTCAATCTCGAAGCACTCAGGTGCCTTGATATCTTCTAAGTTGATGCCGCCAAAGGTGGGTTCTAGTGAGGCAACGATATCAACGAACTTATCAACATCGGTCTCGTCGATTTCGATATCAAACACGTCGATATGCGCAAACTTCTTGAATAATACAGCCTTGCCTTCCATAACCGGCTTGGAGGCTAGTGGCCCAATGTTGCCTAGTCCCAAGACAGCCGTGCCGTTGGTCACGACGGCCACCAAGTTGCCGCGAGCCGTCAGTTCAGCGACCCGCTCTGGTGACTCGGCAATGATTTCACAGGGATAGGCCACACCTGGCGAGTAGGCTCGCGCAAGATCTCGTTTATTTGCCAATGGCTTAGTCGGCCTAATGGCGAGTTTACCGGGAGTGGGATCGGTGTGATAGCGAATGGCACTTTCTTTGAAATCACGATCTGGCATCGGGTTTCCTTAGGCTTATCTCAGCGATTCATATCGACTGATAGCGGTAGTAATTTATGTGCAGCTAGCTTAATGGATCATCGCAGGAAATGTAACGTTTGATGCTTTGGTCGCAAGAAAAAGTAGCGCCGCATATTGCGTTGGATTGGATCAATAGCGGCGCCAAAGGTCTCTTCGGCTCGAACCGAGCGGTGTTGTCGTGTAGTCGACTTGACCATAAAAGAGAGGTCACCTGCCCCAATATTTGCTATGCTCTCGGCAACAAGATCTGAGCCGAAGTGCCCGTCGCAAGAAAGCGGTTCAAGGCGCTGGCTGGGTCCAAGTGTAGTGCCTGTTATCACACCCAATACCAAGAACTGGACGCTTTAAAAGACTCTTACCAAGGACCGTCAACCGCTAACTCATGACCCTTGAAGCAACGCTGTTGTTCGCAGCGACTATATTTGCGATTTCTATGACACCTGGCTTGTGCATGACCCTGGCGTTCACGCTCGGTATGCGCTTCGGTTATCGGCGCACCCTGTGGATGATGGCCGGGGAGCTTACCGGTGTGGCTACGGTAGCGATCAGTGTTGCGTTTGGGGTCGTCCGAATTGTGGCCTGGCAGCCGAATGCGCTGCAGTGGCTGACTTGGATCGGCGCTGCCTATCTTCTTTTCGTTGGGGTATCCATGTGGCGTCAGGCGGGCGCTGCGGAAATGGGTAGTGCGGGCGCGCAAAGCATAGCCCCTATCAAACTGGCGGTGCTGGGGTATTCCACCGCGGTGTTTAATCCAAAAGGATGGGCGTTCTTGATTGCGATACTGCCGGGCTTTCTGAACGAACAACAAAGCATTGCGTCGCAACTGGCGATTCTGATCCCGATTTTTCTCGTGTCTGAGTTCGTAGCAATGAGTTTGTATGCGACGGGTGGAAAAACACTCGCCCGGTGGTTGTCATCGCCAGGTCAAGCGGAAGTGATCAATAAGGTGGCGGCGGCGATGATTATTATAATCAGTCTATGGTTTGTGGCGGGAGTTTAAGTGATGAAATGGCAAACCACTAAGGGACCTCGAAGAAGTCGCCAACAGCCTAGGCTCGAGGTGGGTGCCTCTCTGCAGGTCGAGATTGTGGATCTGAATAGTCGTGGTGAAGGCGTTGCTCGGCATGGTGGTCAGGTTATTTTTGTGCCGGGCGTGTGGCTCGGTGAGCACGTTCAGATCGCTATTACAGGTCTCCAAAAATCGTACGCGCAGGGCAGGGTCGAGGCGCTTGTGCAAGCTCATCAGGATCGACGCGAGCCCCCATGTGGTGTGCATGGATTTGACTCAGAGCATTGTGGTGGCTGCGCGTGGCTCTTTATCGCGTACTCGGCTCAGCTAGAGGCAAAGCAGAAACGCGTGCAAGCGCTGTGTGATCACAAACACTGGCCTGCGGCCAAGCCGATTCAATCTTCTGGTCAAGAGTTAGGGTATCGCAATAGGGCGCAGTTCAAGGCAACGTCCAGCGCATTGGGCTTTGTAGCGGCCAGCAGTGACACAGTGGTCGATATCACGCATTGCCCCGTCTTATCGGATCACAATAATGAGCTGTTGCACCAGATTCGGCAGCAAGATCTGGCGATTGGCAAGCGGCGTAAACGTTGGCTCACCATTGATATCGAGGATGGTCTTACACTTGAGCAGGTATCTTACAATCAACGATTGCCGTTCAGACAAGGCAATACCGCGCAGAATGAATGGATGCAATCTTGGCTGCGCCAGCATGTGCAATCGCTTCCGCGTGGGCTCGCGACATTAGAGTTGTTCGCCGGTTCTGGCAATTTCACGCACGAGTTGGTCGCTGCTGGTGTCGGGCCGCTGGTCGCTGCTGAAGTCTCGACCGAGGCCTTGGATGAGCTCTCCGCGAGCTTGCCCGGAGTCACCGCGCTTGAACTTGACCTGATCGGCGGGTTGTCGGGCAAACAGATTGCCGAGGCTCTCCCGAATGCCGAGTTGCTCGTACTTGATCCGCCGCGTGAGGGGTTTTCGGGTTTGTCGACCTTGGTCGATTCGCTCTCGCACCTGAAGTGGATTGTCTATATCAGTTGTGATTTGGCCAGTTTTCAGCGCGATGTCGAAGGCCTTGATTCGCAGTTCGAGTTAATCGAACTTCAGCCCATTGACCTTTATCCGCAAACGCCGCATGTCGAAGTGCTTAGCTTTTGGTCTCGCCGCGCACGCTGAGCCTGCGTGCACTTATCTA
>CBFHJC010000100.1:0-7273 GCA_965656045.1 Aequoribacter sp. | reverse complement strand
GCACGAAAGGGTAAATACGGTGCTGATGGCTCGGTCCACCCCATTCCAGGTGCCAACCTACCTTTGGCAACCCTTGGAACCTTTATTCTTTGGATGGGCTGGTTTGGTTTCAACGGCGGATCGGTTTTGGCAACTGCGTCGGTGGAAAGTGCTAACGCAGTGGCAGTCGTCTTCATGAATACGAACGCAGCAGCAGCAGGCGGGCTCATTGCCGCTTTGATTACAGCCCGATTCCTGTTCGGAAAAGCCGATTTGACCATGGCTCTGAACGGTGCCTTAGCCGGCCTGGTGGCGATTACTGCGGGGCCCGATACACCAAGCGCGCTACAGGCGACTCTATTTGGTGCGATTGGCGGTGTCTTGGTGGTGTTCTCTATCATCACACTAGACAAGCTCAAGATCGATGATCCTGTCGGTGCGATCTCTGTCCACGGTGTCGTAGGTTTGTTAGGCCTGCTGCTGGTTCCTGTCACCAATGACAGCGCTAGCTTCAGCGGTCAGATCATCGGTGCCCTTACCATCTTCTTCTGGGTCTTCATCGCCAGCGGTATTACCTTCAGCATTATCAAAGCCGTGATGGGCTTGAGAGTGACCGAAGAGGAAGAATATGAAGGTGTCGATCTGTCCGAGTGTGGTATGGAAGCCTATCCAGAGTTCACTGGATCGAAGTAAGTCTTGCGGGCACACTCAGTGTGCATTCTCAGGGGGCCATTGGCCCCCTTTTTTTATGGCTGCAATCACCAATTTGTCAGGAGTGTGTTAATCTTTCATCGTCATTGAATGCGAAAAGGTCGATTGTATGAAATTAGTCACTGCCATCATTAAGCCCTTCAAAATGGATGATGTGAGACTGGCACTGTCCGAGATTGGCGTGCAAGGTATTACAGTTACGGAGGTAAAAGGGTTTGGTCGTCAGCGTGGACACACCGAGCTCTATCGGGGCGCAGAGTACGTGATTGATTTCTTACCTAAGCTGAAACTCGAGATCGCGGTATCAGAAGATCAGCTAGACGCGACGATTGACGCGATTGTTAAAGCGGCAAATACTGGGAAAATTGGCGATGGCAAAATCTTTGTGTCACCGCTCGAGCAAGTGATTAGAATCAGAACCGGAGAGACAGGAGAGTCCGCAGTCTAGTTGAGTGGATGTATTCAAGTGGCACAGATAGCCCCAGTTAAACAGGGTTTTGGTAAATAGTGAGCGCTTACCGGATGGTGCTGATCGCGAGTTCGATTTCACTGAGTGATTGAATGGTCATCGGCGCATCCGAGGGGTGTGGCCAAGCCTGGTCTAGCGGGTTCAACCAAAGCGTATGCAGCCCCGCTTGCCTCGCACCTAAGACATCGTGTTCCCAGTGGTCGCCGATGTGAAGCGTTTCTTCAGCAAGACAATCCCCCAACTCGAGTGCCTTCAAGAAGGGCTGAGCTGCAGGCTTGGCGGCGCCAACTTCTTCGGCGCGGACCGCGAAGTTGAAGTAAGGTGCGGCGTCTGTTTTGTAGACGTCGGCATTGCCATTGGTAATCGCGCCAAGCCGAAACCGCTGAGACAAGAGTTCTAATACGCTTAGGGCGCCGTCATATAATGACACCCTATGTCGTTCTTCTAGGAAACGCCCAAACGCAATTGCCGCGCCCGCGGTCGCCTCCTGATGCGAGTAACCAGAAGCCGTTTGCAACTCATACAAAAACTGTTGTCTGAGTTTACTCATATTGTGAGCGTGATCAGGAAGTGCTCGCCATACTGACTTCTTGAACTGTACCAGCTGGTCTGGCGTCATTGAGTCAAGAGCTCTCGGGCGGTGCTCTCGTAACCATGCATTTTGTTGCTCTTCTGCCCGAATCAGACTGGGTTTTACTGCCCAGAGAGTATCGTCTAGATCAAAAGTAATCAGCTTTATTGGGCTCATTACGTCTTTGACCGTTTGGCTCTGGGGTGGGTCGCATCATAGGTTTTTGCGAGGTGCTGAAAATCAAGATGGGTATAGATCTGAGTGGTGCTGATGTTGCTGTGGCCTAAAAGCTCTTGTACGGCTCTGAGATCCCCACTAGATTCAAGGATATGACTGGCAAACGAGTGTCTCAGCATATGGGGGTGCACATGCGATGCCAGCCCGTTGCGCTGAGCCAGTTTGCTCAGGCGTGTCTGAATTGAACGAGCCGATAAGGCTTTGCCTTGGCGAGTTGTAAAAAGGGGCGTACTCGGTTCTAGGACTGCCGCTAGGGGGTGTATTCGAAGCCAGTGACTCAATGCCTCTATGGCGACCCGACCAATGGGCACTTGCCGTGTTTTATTGCCCTTGCCGGTGACCGTAACGGTTTGCTGGTGGCGATCGATATGAGCGATGGTCAGTGATTGGACTTCAGCGAGCGCTAGATCACGGCACTCTAAATCCGAGTCTGACGTCGACTTCAGGCATTGGGCGAGCTGATCGACATCCATCGTCTTGGGTAGCTTGCGGCTACGTTTAGGCGCGCTTATACCGACGGCGGGATTGTTTGGGAGTCGATACTTCTTAACGCAGAATTCCAGCCAAGATCGCGCTGCGGAAAGATGTCGAGCGATACTAGAGGCTCCGAGCCCACGACGCCGGAGGCTGTTCGCCCAGGCTCGAATATGGTGCTCTTTGATGTCGCTCAGGCTGAGCGCGGGGTCAGTCGGAAAACTGGCGAGCAGGGCATCTAAGTCACGTTGATAATGCTTCAGTGTCAGCGGAGACAGTTGTTTGATATCACGACCGTAGTCTAGAAACGAGGTGACGGCATCGATCGGAGCGACTGCCTTGACGGCCACCTAGGGCGCTCCTATGTGACTCGTTAGGGCGCCAATGACGCGTGCGATATGGCTGATGAACACCGTTCCCGTATGACTATCAAAAACGCTGCTATCCTTGCTTCCCAAGGCGAGCAAGCCAGGCGATGTCGCTTCGCTATTATTGAAAGCAACAACGCAACCAGAACCAGCAGGTGCGCGGGGCCCAAATAAAAACTGCATTTCGATTTCACGAAGTGGGCCAGAGAAGGCTTTTTGAGACCGTGCTATTGCCCCAAGCTTGTCCTGAGCCTGTTGTTGTTGAGTGTCATCATCGAACCAGTGAATCGCGACAAAGTCGTTAGTATCACTCGTCAGCAGATGCTCGTTGAGCAAGGCCTTAATTTGGGTGCGATCCTGACAGCTAAGCAATCCTTCCACCAGAGTCGTAGTGAGTGTCAGCCGTTTCTCATTTGCCTCTGCGATTCGCTTTAAATCTGAGAGCTGGTGACGAAGCTCTACATTGCGTTCTCTAAGCGCTGACTGCTGGCGTTCGATCAGTGAAATTGCACCGTGATCACCATGCGGCAGGGTGATTTGAGTCAGTAGTTCGAGCTTATCCTGAAAAAAATCTGGGTGCTCAAGCAGGTAAGCTTCAATAAGGGCTTCGTCGATTTGATCAGGTTTTTGGGTTTCGTCAGTCACACTCAGGTCCGTTATCTAAAAGTTCGGCATCGTAAACAAAAGAAGCTGGTCCTGTCATTATGACCTGCTCACCTTCACCTCGCCACTCAATTTCTAGTGTCCCGCCCGGCAGCACCACGGTCACCGGCGAATCGATTTTACCAGTTTGAATGCCATAAACAGCCGCCGCACAGGCACCCGTGCCGCAAGCTTGAGTCTCTCCGACCCCTCGCTCGTACACTCTCAAATTCAGCTGACTTCGGTTAACAATCTCGGCGAAGCCAACATTTACCCTTGAGGGAAAACGAGGATGTCCTTCTACGCGGGGGCCAATAAGCTCGACCGGCGCACGTTCGACACTCTCGACCCACACAACGGCGTGCGGGTTTCCGATCGATAATGCACCTATTTCAATGACATCGAGGGCGTCGCGGTGCTCTTCTGCTGCTAAGGTCAATGGATAGGAATCGGCGCGCTCACAGCCAAGCAAAGGTATTGCAGCGGGCTCGAAGTTTGGGATACCCATGGCAACTGATACTCTATTGTGGTCTAACACAGAGAGCGTCAGTTCACCTTTCATGGTGCTGCACCGGAATTCCTGTTGTGTTGAATTACTGTGGCGGTGGGCAAACAGGGCAACACATCGAGCGCCGTTGCCACAGTGCTCGACTTCGGTCGCGTCGGCGTTAAAAATCCGGTAACGGAAGTCGACACCATGCGCGTCGGAGGACTCCAGGATCAGTAGCTGGTCAAATCCGATACCGGTATGGCGATCACTCCAGCGCTTGATGAGTGTCTCGGTGATGTGAATTTTTTGGCGCCTCGCATCGAGCACCATAAAGTCGTTGCCAAGACCGTGCATTTTAGTAAACCGAATGCTCATCATCAGCCCTTAGAGAAGCTTCTCGAGCTGATACAGCTGCTCGATCGTTTCGCGTTCCCGGACTACATGACACTCGGCTTGGTCCACTAGGATTTCTGCTGGGCGGGGTCTGCTGTTGTAGTTTGAAGCCATGGTGAAGCCATAGGCACCCGCGCCCATGAGTGCCAAATAGTCACCATCAATCAATGAGAGGTCGCGTCCTTTGGCTAAAAAGTCACCTGTTTCACAGACTGGCCCGACAACATCCCAAGAGGCACTGCTAACATGCGAGTGTTGGGTGAGCGGCAGAATATCCATCCAGGCTTGATATAGGGCTGGGCGCAGCATGTCGTTCATGGCCGCGTCTACCAGAGCAAAATGCCTTGTCTCGGTGACTTTTAACGCGTCTACTTGCATCAATAACACGCCAGCATTTGCGACTATGGAGCGGCCAGGCTCTAAGAATAGGGCGAGTCCTCGCTGCGCAAGGGGTCCTTTTAAAGCCGATACGTAGTCTTCGATTCCTGGAATTTGTTCATTCTGGTAGCGCACCCCTAAGCCGCCACCGGCATCGACGTGTTTCAAGCTAATACCGTCGGCGGCAAGCCGGTCGACCAGTGCCAAAACGCGTTCAAGGGCATCCTGAAATGGCGCTAACTCGGTCAATTGAGAGCCAATATGGCAATCAATACCAATGATCTCTAGATTGGGGCTTGCGTGGGCCAGTTGATAGGCATGGTAGGCCTGCTCCATACTCACCCCGAACTTATTATCAGCGAGTCCGGTGGATATATAGGGGTGTGTGCGTGCATCGACATCAGGGTTCACCCGGATAGAAACGGGCGCAATCAAGCCTAAGGTCTGTGCAATCTCTGATAGCCGCTTTATTTCAGCGACGGATTCAATGTTAAAGCAGTGGATCCCTGCTTTGAGCGCGGTCTCGAGTTCGAGTGCCGTCTTGGCCACTCCCGAGAACACGATACGATCTGGTCGGCCACCTGCCGCCAATACGCGAGCTAACTCTCCACCACTGACAATATCGAAACCGGCACCGAGCCGCGCTAATAACTGTAGCACTGCTAAATTACTGTTGGCTTTCACGGCGTAGCAGATGAGTCCGGGATGATCGCCCAAGGCGTTAATATAGCTTTGCATCGCGTGGCTAATAGCGGCCTTAGAATAGACATAAGTTGGTGTGCCATAGCGCTCACAGATGCTCGTTAATTCAACGTTCTCACACCACAGCTGCTGGTCTCGATAGTCAAAAAAAGCGGGAAGCGTCACGGATTACCCTCGGGTTGCGATGGTGCTGCAGGTTGTTCTAGCGGCCCCAGTTGGCCACATCCGCACAGCGATGCGATCAACAGAAGCTGGATCAGGGCTCTTATCATCGCTCTTCCAGCCTTTGCATTGCCCGTTCGCAGGCGGCACTGACCTGCGTTGGCGCGGTGCCACCGATATGATTTCGAGCCGATACAGACCCTTCGAGCGATAACGCTTCAAAAACATCTGCCTCGATCGAGCTGTGGAAGTTACGCAGTTCTGGCAAGCTCAGCTCGCTCAAGTCAATGCCGCGCTCAACACATAGACCCACCGCAGAACCAACGACTTCGTGTGCATCTCTGAAAGGCAGGCCTTTGCGCACCAAATAATCTGCCAGATCAGTTGCTGTTGCGAAGCCCTTCAGTGCGGCTGAGCGCATGGTGTCGAGGTTGGCCTCCAAATTTGGGATCATATCCGCAAAGGCCCGCAATGAATCATGAACGGTGTCGATGGAATCAAACAGCGGCTCTTTGTCTTCTTGATTGTCTTTGTTGTAAGCCAGCGGCTGTCCTTTTATCAGCGTGAGTAGCGAAATTAGGTTGCCATTGGCTCGCCCGGTTTTACCGCGCACCAGTTCGGGTACATCGGGGTTCTTTTTCTGAGGCATGATAGATGAGCCGGTACAAAAACGATCGGGCAGACGCACAAAATCGAACTGAACGGATGTCCACAAAATGAGTTCTTCAGACATGCGCGAGAGATGCGTCATGGTCAATGCCGCGAACGCACAAAATTCCACTGCGAAGTCACGATCAGACACGGAGTCTAGGGAGTTCTCAGTAGGCGCTCTGAATCCAAGTGCGGCAGCGCTCATGTGTCGATCAATCGGATAGCTGGTACCCGCCAGAGCCGCGGCACCAAGTGGACACAAGTTCATTCGATACCGACAATCCATGAGCCGAGAGTAGTCGCGCTCTAGCATTTCATTCCAAGCCAGCAAATGATGCCCAAATGAGACGGGTTGCGCAGTCTGAAGATGTGTAAATCCCGGCATGATGGTCTGCGTATGGGTTCGTGCGAGGTCAATAATACCGCGCTGTAAACGCGTCAGTTCTGCAGCAATCAGATCAATACTATTGCGCAAATGCAGGCGAATGTCAGTGGCGACTTGATCGTTGCGCGAACGTCCCGTATGCAACTTTTTACCCGCTGCTCCGATAAGCTGGGTGAGCCGACTCTCGATATTCATATGTACATCTTCGAGTTCAACCGACCAAGAAAAAGTGCCGGCATCGATCTCGGCTTTAATCGTCGCGAGTCCTTCTTGAATTTGCTCGAGTTCGGATGCTGTGAGCACGCCCACTGACTGCAGCATGGCTGCATGAGCAAGCGAACCCTCGATGTCTTCATGAGCCATCCGCTGATCGAAGGTCACCGAGGCCGTAAAGCGTTGCACGAAGGCATCAGTGCCCTCGGTAAACCGTCCACCCCAGAGGGTGCTTTTTGTGGTGCTGTCCGCCATGGTGATCTCCAGCGCGGTGGGGCGTAATAAAAGCGAGCAGTATAACAGTTAATTGTGAATCGGCGTGAATCCAAACCGAGTGTGTATTCGAGCTGTATGCCTCGTCTCGTTTTGAGGCGACAGGGCTAACTGGTATGATTGCGGTTTATTCTGAGGTGGCTTATGGCAGAGATTGTAATCGCGACGCGGGAAT